>JBLIIL010000013.1:0-44445 GCA_047634755.1 Methylophilaceae bacterium | reverse complement strand
CAGTAAACCAGCCTCATATCGCAAACTGCTTTTAATCAACTCGGAATTGATAATCACAGGGATAGAAAAGCCTTGTGCAAGCGCTTTAACTTCACCGCTCTCTAATACAGCGCGTACTTGTGGCAAGTTGTCACGGTTAACCGCTGCCGTGTGTAAATCAATCACGTGCGTGCAGTGTTGTACTACTTCCGTGAAAAACTTATAGGCAATACGAGAAGCAATTGATCCATTTTTGCTACCAGGAAAGCATCGATTCAAATCACGACGGTCAGGTAAGTAGCGTGATTGATGAATAAAGCCAAATAGATTCACCACTGGCACAAGTACCAACGTGCCGTGTAGATTACCAAAACCACGTACGCCACGCATCCGTCGAATCACTTCTACGCCATTAAGCTCATCACCGTGAACCGCTGCACAAATTAACAGTACAGGGCCTTCGTATTTACCATGAATCACTTCTACAGGCATATCCAATGGTGTATGGGTGTATAAATTCGCAGTAGGCAAATCAAACTGAAGTCTCTGTCCAGGCTGAATCACATGACCAGCCATTTTAAATGGCTTGTTTTTTACTTTAGTATTGCTCAATGCAGCTACCTCTACCGTTAATACAACTGATATTAAACATCATGCTTGATGTCAGCCGCATCACCAGCTTCATTTGTTTGTAACTCTTGTACTTTAGGACGACGACGCTTTACTGTTTTAGCAGGAATCATGTCGCGCATCGAGTCTAATTTACCAAAGCAGAGCAACTTGTCATCTGCTTGAATCACGCGGTCGGTACGAGGATTTGGGATGATTTTATTTCCCCGGTACAATGTCAGTACATTGATGTCTTTTTCTACATCTGTGATTTCTTTAATCGTTTCACCAATAAACTTAGCGCCTTCAGGAATGTAAATTTCACTAACCCCATAGCCTTTACTCACCGTCAAACGCTGTCGAATATCAATTTCAGGGAAGTCGACTTGTGCGGAGATATAGTCAATCACAGAACCTGCAATATCCAAGCCTGTTGCGTCTTCAATGCCTTCTAGTCCAGGGGAAGAGTTCACTTCCATAATTTGCGGCCCATCTTTGCCTTCCAGCATATCAACGCCAGCGACTTGCAAGCCTAATATTTGTGCTGCACGTACAGCTGTTTGTGTATATTCCTCATCTAGCTCTACGAACTCGGCAATACCGCCGCGATGCACATTACTACGAAATTCTTGCCCTTGCGCGACACGACGCATGGCAGCTACAACACGATCACCCACGACAAACGCACGAATATCCTTACCTTTACTTTCGGCCACAAATTTCTGTACTAATACATTTTGCTTCTGGCTTTGCAGTAATTCAATAATAGACTCTGCTGCATTCATAGACTCAGCTAATAAAACACCAATGCCCTGCGTACCCTCAATGAGCTTAATCACGACTGGGGCACCGCCGACACGCTTAATCGCAGGAATCACATCTTTTTTATCTCTGACAAAGGTCGTTCTAGGAATGCCGATTTGATGGCGGCTTAAGATTTGTAAGCTACGTAGCTTGTCGCGTGAGTTAGCAATGCCGTGAGCGGTGTTTGCACAAAACACGCCCATCTCTTGAAATTGGCGAACAACAGCTGTGCCAAAATAGGTAATCGATGCGCCAATTCTGGGCAACACCGCATCGTAATCACTGAGTTCATTTTGGCGGTAATACAGATCAGGAATACCCTTTTGCAAGTCAATCGCAAACTTTAAAGTATTAAGAACATTGACTTCATGGCCTCGTTGCAATGCCGCCTCTTTTAAGCGCCGTGTACTGTAAGAGTTTGGTCCACATGACAAGATCCCAAGTTTCATATTGCTCCTTAAATATGATAAAGATAGCTTTATATTGCCACTCTTAATATACTCTACACTGTGAATGAAGTGGGCTTTATCTAAGTTTAAATATCTGAACTTAAAGTAACTTTAAGGTGAATGGTTTGAAAAAAGATCAAAGCGATGTATTAACATTCGGTTGGCGAGAGTGGGTAAAACTACCTGATTTAGGCTTGGCAGTAATTAAAGCAAAAGTGGATACTGGCGCACGTACTTCTGCCCTGCATGCTTTTGACCTACGCCCATTTATTGAAGATGGCAAACAGTGCATTGAATTTAGCATTCACCCTAAACAAAGAGACCTTGATACCGTCCAAATATGTCAAGCAGATGTGTTAGGTGAACGTTTAATCACTGACTCAGGCGGCCATCAAGAAAAACGCTGGGTAATAGAAACAGGCTTGGTCATTGGTGAACATACATGGCCAATCGAAATGACGCTAACGGCAAGAGATAATATGAAATTCAGAATGTTGCTAGGCAGAACGGCTTTGAAAAATAAAGCATTGGTTGATGCATCAGCCTCTTACTTGGTCGGGAAAAAACCGAGGAGATGAGTCTGTGTAATCCAATTAAAGGCGACTGATGGGAATTGAAAACTTAACAATAATATTTCATCAGTCAACTGATCAGTTAGCAATGCTATTGACGCAAACAGACACCTTCTATTAAGTCGCTGCCATTATTTTCATTTACCTACCGGCTTGCATGATTGCTCGCTTTTTTCGTAGTAGCATCTTCATGCTCAAGAATAAATACCCTCTTCTTTATGATGCTTTGCAAACCTTTTACAAACAAGATCGTGCTGCGGTTAAAGTGAATGTACGTTTGAGTAAGAAAGCACCTTGTCCTTGCGGAAGCGGTAAACGTTATAAGCATTACTGTTTAAAGCACCCTTTCGCTTTGTATTAAGCGTTTACATGTATGATTGATTACGAGCAAGCGTAAAAAAGCCGTCTATTAAGACGACTTTTAATGACTGTTAATTCGTATTGGTATTAACGGTTATTAAAGAATGCAACGTTACCAACATGATTGTTAACAAAAGTCACTTCAACTTCTTTGTAAGTATGCTTAGGATCGTAGCTGACAATACCTGCGTAATACCACATTTCAACTTTAACTGGTTTTGATTTAGATTTTTTAGCACCATCAAATGTTTTCCCTGTTACTTTTTCAGCATTATTCGGCTTAACGGAAACGTGCTTTTTAACTGGCTTACCTAATTTTTCTAAAACAACTTCCTTCGTTTTACCACTGAAGTTATTTAAGAATTCATTTTCGGTGTATATCTTATCTGCTGCGTTTGCTAGACCTGCGAAAGCAAATAAAACAATGGTAAGACTAAGGGCAAGCTTTTTAAATGCATTAAAATTCATAGTATTTTCCTAAATTGATAGCTGTTAAACGGTTTGACTGTAATTGTGTTGACATCGATTGGTATAACTTAGCTGATTTGATTTATTCGCTAATTTGAATGCTCATCCCATCATAGCCAACTGCAACGTTACTCGGAAGAATTTTTGTTAAGGCTTCGTATTCTAATTCATGTGTCATGTGAATCAAAACACTTTGTTTGGCTTTCATTTGACCAATGTAGTCTAGACTTTGTTCAACATTAATGTGCGTTGGATGTTCTGTGACGCGTAAACAGTCGATTAAGAGTAAATCCAAGCCTTCCAGTAATGACATAGATGTCGCTGGAATTGATGATACATCGGTCATATAGGCGATATTGCCGATACGGTAAGCGAGTATTGGCATGCGGCCATGCATCACGGGAATGGGTGTAATCGTAGTGCCAAATAGATCAAAGGACGCGTTAATCTCATTGATGGCCAATACAGGTAAATCCCAAAAGTCGCATGGCTCGCGTAAGGTGTAACCGAACTTATCTTTGATATGCGTAACGGCTTCTTTGTAGGTGTAAAGCGGTATCTGTTGTCTATTGATTTGGCAAAAGGCACGTAAATCATCAATGCCGTGTATATGGTCAGCATGCGTATGCGTATACAGCACGGCATTGACATGGGTAATACCTTCTCGTAGCGCTTGCAAACGTAAGTCTGGGCCAGTATCGATGAGTATATTTTCACCAGAATCTAAGGTAATGATGCTTGAGCAGCGCGTTCTTTTGTTACGTGGATTGTCTGAGGTGCAAGTATCGCATTGGCAGCCAATCGCAGGCGTGCCAGCGCTAGAGCCTGCGCCTAATATGGTTAGCTGCATACTGTATCTAATTGTTTTGCATTTTTAAATAGCTTAAAGAAATTAGCTGTTGTCGCTTCTGCAACTTCTTCTACGCTAATACCGCGTAAATTCGCAATCTCTTTTGCCACATATTTGACGTAAGCAGGTTGATTGGTTTTACCGCGGAATGGCACAGGTGCTAAATAAGGCGAATCGGTCTCGATTAACATACGCTCTAGCGGTATTTGTTTTGCCACTTCTTTAAGTTCTAAAGCGTTTTTAAAGGTAACGATGCCAGAGAATGAAATATAAAAGCCCATTTGTATCGCAGCAAGCGCCATTTCTAGGCTTTCTGTAAAGCAATGCAACACCCCGCCTGCGCGTTCAACACCCTCTTCTCGCATAATACTCAGCGTGTCATCGACGGCTTTTCGGGTATGAATAACCAATGGCTTTTGGGTGATAATCGCTGCGCGAATATGGGTGCGAAAGCGTTCGCGCTGCCATTCTAAATCACCCGTTAATCGAAAGTAATCCAAGCCTGTCTCGCCAATCGCAACCACTTTGGGGTGATTAGCGAGTTTAACGAGCTCTTCAACGGTAGGCTCTTGTATATCTTCGTAATCAGGATGTACGCCAACAGATGCATAGAAGTTCTCATACTGCTCTGCAAGGCCCAGTACTTCTGGAAACTTATCCAAAGTGACAGAGATGCAAAGGGCATGGCCTATTTTCTCATCATGCATTAACTGCCTGACGGATTGAATATTTTCAGATAACTCTGGAAAGTTAAGGTGACAGTGTGAATCAACGAACATAATGACCTTACATGGTATTAGTGGAGCGAGTAGATTTGAGTGCGCTACCCAGTACGATTTCTATTTTCTTTTTCATGTCTTCACCGCCATCTTTTTCGCTAAACTGAACGCCAATACCTTTCGGACGTCCGTTATGGGTGACAGGACAAACCCAAACTACTTTGCCGACGACTTTCAACTTAACTGGGTCTTCCATCAAACTTAACAGCATGAATACCTCATCACCCATATTAAAAGGCTTATTCGTTGGGATAAACAAGCCGCCGCCTTTTACATAGGGCATATAGGCTGTAAATAAAGCGACCTTTTCCTTGATGGCTAATGAAAGCACACCTGGCTTATTGCTGACTAATTGTTCGGTAGTAGGATCTAAACTCAATGGAATGTGTTCCCTGATTTATTATCTAAATATCTTTGTATATTGTAAAAGTAAGTTCTCTAATTGCATTTCATTGCTGAGCGGATGATTCGCCGCTCTTTTTGCCTGAACTAAGTTTTTTTGAAATTGCACTAATGTACTCAAGTTTACGCTTTTACACAAGGCTTGCAAAGTAGCTCCTTGCGGTGCGTGATAATGTACACTTTCAGCTAATTTACAGCTCATTAAATCAAAAACCCATTTTTGTATTAGCTGAATAGCGCCATCCATACCCGCAGATAAGAATAAAGGTGCTGAAGAAAAAGGATTTAGCTTGCTCCCCATTGATAGCTGCTTAAGCAAATTATCATTGGTTTCTAACTGCGATTGCATTTGCAAGGCGGCTAATGGCGCACCGCCAGCATAGGCAAGAGTCGCTTCTGGGTTACTCATACCCTGCTCCGTTAGCCAATCCATGGCATCAGCTTTTGCTGGAATAGGAAAATCAACCACTTGGCAACGGCTCATAATGGTTGGTAATAAGCGCTGCGGTTGGCTCGCTACCAATAAAAACAAGGTATTGGCAGGCGGTTCTTCTAGCATCTTAAGCAAGGCATTGGCTGAGGCAAGGTTTAATGCCTCTGCTGGCGCAATCAAAATGATGCGACGGCCTCTTACCTGATGCGTGGAAAGGCTTAAATAATCATTCAGTTGTCTAATTTGATCAACGGAAATTTGTGTTTTCTTACCTGTTTTTTTCTTAGTGGATGACTCGCTATTGCTATCACCCTCAGGGCTAATTAGCTTGAAGTCTGGGTGTGTCCCCTCTTTTAGCCACAAACAGCTTGCACAGGCGCCGCAGCTTTGTTCTGCGTTTGATTGTTCAGTGCGTGTTTGCTGACATAACAGCGCATGAGATAGCTGCGTAGCAAAATCAAACTTACCAACCCCTGCTCGACCTCGTAACAATAACGCATGTGGCAGCGAATCCTTTCGCTGCATAATATTTTGCCACTGTGGTTTATGCCATGAGTAGTTCATTATAAAATCAACTACTTAACAAAAACTCTTTAATAGTTGCTTTAACTTTTTTCGCAACGATTTCCAACGGTTGGTTAGCATTAATAATACGGAAGCGTGTTGGGTTTTGATTGGCTCTTACTAAGTAAGCATTGCGTAGCTTCTCAAAGAACTCAGAATCTTCACGCTCAAACTTATCTGGCGCTCTAGCTGAAGCTAACCGTGCAATGCTCACCTCAACAGGTACATCAAACAAGATGGTCATGTCAGGTTGCAGTTCATCTTGTACCCATTTTTCTAACACGGTAATTTTATCGACAGACACAGATTTTGCACCTGCTTGGTAAGCATAGGTTGCATCTGTAAATCGGTCTGAAATGACACAATCGCCTCTTGCCATTGCTGGAGCAATCACTTTGGCAATGTGTTCCCTACGTGCCGCAAACATCAACAAAGTCTCCGTTTCTGCATGCATCGCTTTGTGTAGTAAGATTTCTCGCAACTCCTCTGCTAGAGGTGTACCGCCTGGTTCACGTGTGCAAACAACAGTTTCACCGTGCGATTCTATTTGGCTAACGATATTGGTAATATGGGTGCTTTTTCCAGCGCCATCCATGCCTTCTAGGGTAATAAACTTGCCCACTGCCATTAATTAATCACTTTAAACATTTATCTTTTAAGTTGGTATTTTGCCACAGCACGATTGTGCTGGGTTAACGAATTAGAGAATGCATGACTCCCATCACCCTTCCCGACAAAGTAAAGCGCTTTAGTCTTTGCAGGATGCAATGCGGCTTCAATCGCGGCTAAGCTCGGCATAGCGATTGGCGTTGGTGGCAAGCCATCTCTGGTGTAAGTGTTGTACTCAGTATCGGTACGTAAGTCTTTGCGGCGAATATTGCCTTTAAACTTACTGCCCATGCCATAGATTACCGTTGGATCGGTCTGTAGTCGCATACCGATTCTGAGTCGATTGAGAAAGACGCCTGCAATCATTGGTCGCTCAGATGCTTTACCTGTTTCTTTTTCGATAATAGAAGCCATGATTAATGCTTCGTAGCTATTTTTATAAGGCAAGCCAGCTTCTTTTTTTTCCCAAGCAGCGGCTAGTTTAGCCGTCATTGCTTCATAAGATCGTTTTAACAGCTTGATATCTTTGGTACCACTATCAATGTGGTATGTGTCAGGAAAGAATAAACCCTCTGGGTGTTGTTGCTTTGCGCCGATCAAGGTCATGATATTGGGATCGGTTAAATCTTGAATCGTATTTTTTATCGAACGATTTAATGCCAACTGCTCACATATTTCTTTAAATGTTTTTCCTTCTATTAAGGTAATTTTACCCTGCGTCGTTTTACCTGCATTCAGCAGCAGCAAGAGCTGGAGTGGTGTTGTTGATTGATCAAGTTTATATTCTCCAGCTTGCAATGACGATGCTTTACGCAGGCTACGAGCTAATAATACAAAGGGCTTAGCCTCATTAAGCATACCTTGCGCAACCAATTGATTGGCAATACTAGACAAGCCACTCTGAGGTTTAATGACCACTGTTTGGGAGCCCTTAATATTGAGTGGCGTTTTGGCGTAATGATCTAACCATGCAATAAAACCAATCGCGCCGAGTACAGCGACAAATAAACTGAATAAAATAAACCGTTTCATGCGTGCAATGCTTTCCGCAGTTTTTCTGCTAATGATTGTTTCGCCCACTGCTGACCTGCTAGCTCACGGACCTGCCATGCGCCAAACAAGCTATTACAGATGATGACTTCATCTGCGGAGTATAAATCCTTCAAATTAATTCTTTCTATTGCGGTATTTAATTTCAACCGTTTGGCATGTGCTAGAATTTGCTTACGGGTAATACCTGCAACACCACATTGATCCAGTTTTGGTGTGATGAGGGTATCTCCATAGCGCGCAACAATATTAGCCGCAGTGCACTCAATCACATTGCCATCCATATCTAACATGACGCCTTCTGCAACTTTCGGATCATTCCACTCCATACGCGCCAGTACATTGTCGAGACGGTTTAAGTGCTTAATACCCGCCAGTTTCGGCTGATGGGAAATGCGCGTATCACACAAATGCAGTACAACCCCTTCTGAAAAATTCACTTCAAAGTAATCTGGCATGCTGGATTTAATCATGACACGCATAGGCGTGGTAATGGCAGGAGGGTTGTATCCACGCTCACCTTCGCCGCGGGTGACGATGATTTTTACAACGGCAGAAAACTCATCAGCATCAAATATTTTCTTGAAGTCCGAGATGAAGCTATCGGCACTTGGGCAAACAATCCCGATGGCACTGCAATCTGCAAACAAGGTTTGATAATGTATGGGCCAATGTTCTGGGAGACCATTAATAACCTTGATCGTTCTAAAAACACCATCACCATATGCAAAGCCTCTATCAAGTGCTGAGATAGGTGCGCTAAAACTGCCGTTAACAAGGCTTGCGTGGTTGATTTGCATAGCCAACATTAAACCATAGGCAACATCAACAAAAAAGCCTGTGGCAGTGATTGCACAAGCTTTTTTTGATTGTTTCTGTTTTAAAGGTTCGTCTTAGACTTTTTTAAATAATAGCGACCCATTCGTACCACCAAAACCAAAGTTATTTTTTAAGGCGTATTCTATTTTCATATTACGCGCCGTATTGGCACAATAATCTAAGTCGCAATCAGGATCTTGATTAAAGATATTGATGGTTGGTGGAGACATTTGATTATAAATAGACAAGACAGTAAATACAGACTCTAAGCCGCCTGCACCACCTAATAAGTGACCTGTCATTGATTTTGTTGAGTTAACCACGAGCTTATGTGCATGATCACCAAGTGTCGCTTTAATCGCATTAGACTCATTCGTATCACCCAAAGGTGTCGAAGTGCCATGTGCATTCATAAAGTTAACCTGTTCAGGGTTCACACCTGCATTATTAAGCGCATTACTCATTGATCGGCGCGGGCCATCCATATTCGGTGCAGTCATATGAAAAGCGTCAGCACTCATGCCGTACCCAACTAATTCTGCATAAATTTTAGCGCCACGTGCTTTGGCATGCTCATACTCTTCTAACACCATGACGCCAGCACCCTCACCCATCACAAAGCCATCACGGTCTATATCCCATGGACGACTAGCGGTTTCAGGATCATCATTTCTAGTGGTAAGCGCTTTTGCAGATGAAAAACCACCAATAGAAAGCTCTGTAATCGCCGCTTCAGCGCCGCCGGCAACCATCACATCTGCATCACCATACTCAATCATGCGAAAGGCATCACCGATACAGTGTGTACCTGTTGTACAGGCCGTTACCACAGCTACATTTGGACCTTTTAGCCCAAGTTTGATGCTGAGGCTCCCAGAAATCATATTAATAATGGTACCAGGAATGAAGAACGGTGAAATTTTGCGAGGCCCACCTGCATCAAAGCTATCATTGGTCGCTTCAATCGTGCCTAAACCACCAATGCCAGATCCAATTTCAACGCCGATACGTTCAGCATTCTCTTCAGTGACAACAATACCACTGTCATTAAATGCTTCTATACCTGCTGCCATACCATATTGGATAAAGATATCCATACGGCGAGCCTCTTTTGCTGAGATGAAATCCTCGACATTAAAATCGTTTACTTCACCCGCTATTTGACAAGCAAAATTGCTAGGATCAAACTTTGTAATACGCGTGATGCCAGACTTACCAGCAATTAAATTTTCCCAAGCAGTGCTAACACCTGTACCAACAGGAGATACCACGCCCAAGCCAGTAATAACGACTCTACGTTTTGACATAATCTTTAGGAATCAGCCCTTTTACAAAGGCTGATTAGTTTGAATTTATTTGAGGTTTGCGTTGATGTAATCAACTGCAAGTTTGACCGTTGTAATTTTCTCAGCTTCTTCATCAGGAATTTCAGTATCGAATTCCTCTTCTAAAGCCATTACCAACTCAACTGTATCTAGTGAATCAGCACCTAAGTCATCTACGAAAGATGATTCAGTTTTTACGTCAGCTTCATTTGAACCTAGTTGTTCACATACAATTTTCTTTACACGTTGTTCGATGTCAGACATCTATTTACCCCTTTAGTTAAAAATTAGCTTATTCAGCTAAGTGCGTATTCTAGCAAAAGTTTGCAAGAATACAATAAATTAATTTTTGGCTATTTTACGCCATGTACATGCCACCATTCACATGAATGGTTTCACCTGAAATATAGGCAGCGTTTGGAGATGCTAAAAATGCAACCGTTGCTGCGATTTCATTGACATTGCCTAGGCGGCCTAATGGCACTCGCGCGAGCATCTGCGTTTTAAGATCTTCTGGTAGCTTAGTTGTCATGTCCGTTTCAATAAAGCCTGGCGCAACACAGTTAACGGTGATACCACGACTACCGACTTCTGACGCTAATGACTTAGAGAAGCCTGCCATGCCTGCTTTTGCAGCGGCATAGTTTACTTGACCAGCGTTACCCATGTGACCAACCACGCTAGAAATACTAATAATACGACCTGTTCTCGCTTTCATCATTGGACGAAGTACAGCCTTGCTCATACGATAAATTGAGCTCAGGTTTGTTGAAATGACTGTATCCCAGTCACCATCAGACATACGCATCATCAGTGTATCTTTCGTGATGCCTGCATTGTTGACCAAAATGCCAACAGCACCATATTCCGCAGTAATTTCTTTTAATACCGCATCAATTTGTTCAGCACTATTCACATCCAAGGCAATACCCTTGCCTTTAATGCCCGCTTCTTTAAGCGCGGCTGTAATTTTATCTGCTCCAGGTGCGGATGTAGCTGTACCAACCACGACAACACCTTGCTGACCTAGCGTTTGTGCAATGGCTGCGCCAATACCCCGACTAGCGCCAGTCACTAATGCGATTTTATTTTCTAATGACATGAAAAAACCTTTAAATATGTAGTTAAATTAAAGCTGGGTTAATGATTTGTACTCAGCCACTGCATCAATATTGATGAGTGCTGTACATGATAAATCTTTCACAATACGTTTGCTTAAGCCTGTTAAGACTTTACCAGGGCCGCATTCTGCAGATTGGCTAATTTGTAGTTTGCGGATAAGACGTACCGTTTCTGCCCATCTTACTGGTGAATACAATTGGCGAACCAATGCATCTTTGATTTTTTCGCCATCATCATAAGCTACAACATCAGCATTTTGAATCACGGGAATGGTTGGTGCGTTCACTGTTACGTCTTTCAAATACTCGGCCAATTTCTCTGCTGCTGGTATCATTAACGCACAATGCGACGGTACGCTAACAGGAAGTTGCAATGCGCGCTTAGCGCCCTTCTCTTTTGCTAGCATCATTGCACGCTCTACAGCGGCTTTATTACCTGCAATCACGACTTGACCGGGTGAGTTTAAATTCACTGGCGTCACGACTTCACCTTTTGCACTTTCAATACAAACAGCATCAACCACTTCATCCTCAAGACCTAGGATTGCTGCCATTGCGCCAACACCTTCAGGAACGGCGCTTTGCATGGCCTCTGCGCGAAATTTAACCAACGGTACTGCATCGGCAAAAGAAATCGCTTCTGCTGCTACTAAAGCGGTGTATTCACCTAGACTATGCCCTGCCAAAAACGCAGGCGTAACACCTTTCATGGTTTGATAAACACGCCATGTGGCAACACCTGCGGCTAGCATGAGCGGCTGTGTATGCTCTGTTTGGTTAAGTAAGGTGTTTTCTTCTGTCACCATGCTCCAAAAATCCACACCTAGCAAATCAGAGGCTTCAGTGAATGTTTCTTTAATCAATGCAATGCCTTCAAAACCAGCCATCATGCCGACTGATTGTGAACCTTGTCCTGGAAAAAATAATGCTATTTTAGTCATAATCTACTCTAAAAAACCCAATTAAGTAATTGATGATATTAATCTTTAAAGATGAGAAGCTCTAATACTTAATCAATGCAGAACCCCAAGTGAACCCACCACCAAACGCCTCCATTAATATTACGTCACCACGCTTAATGCGTCCATCTTTCACGGCTACATCTAAGGCTAACGGGATAGATGCTGCTGATGTGTTGCCGTGCTTATCCACTGTCACTACCACCTTGTCCATCGCCATATTTAGCTTTTTAGCCGTTGCTTTAAGAATGCGAATATTTGCTTGATGTGGTACAAGCCAATCAATATCTGATTTTTGCATGTTACTGGCAGCTAATGTTTCATCTACAATTTGACCCAGTGTACTCACTGCCATTTTAAATACAGCGTTTCCTTCCATTGCAATGGTATCTGGCCTTTCTGCATTTCTAGGCACATGCAACATCGTTTCATAGTTGCCATTGGCATGAAGGTGTGTTGAAATAACACCTGGCTTTTGGGATGCCTGCAAAATCACTGCGCCAGCACCATCACCCCATAGAATACAATTACCTCTATCCGTATAGTCTGTAATTTTTGACATCGTGTCCGCACCAACTACTAACACGCACTTGTTTGCACCTGCTTTAATGAAGTTGTCTGCAGTACTGAGGCCATACACAAAGCCGCTACAGACTGCTTGCATATCAAGTGCTGCACAGTTGTTTGATATACCTAGCTTTCGTTGCACCATCGTTGCCACGCTAGGAAATACTTTATCTGGCGTTGTTGTCGCCACAATAATAAGGTCAATATCAGCTGCATTAATACCTGCGCTAGCAATAGCTTTTTTAGCAGCGTGCGCTGCTAAGTCACTAGCCATTTCATCTGATGCCGAAATATGGCGTTGACGAATACCTGTGCGTGTAAAAATCCACTCATCTGTCGTATCGACCATTGTCTCTAAGTCTTTGTTAGATAGTATCTTTGTAGGTAGATAGCTACCTGTTCCAGCAATTCTTGAGTTAATCATATTGTGTTAATCATTCAGTCGTTTTGCTTTCAGCTTCTAGCGCCACTGCTTTAGCAGATTGTATATGCTCAATTTCTAATTGTTCAGTAATGCGTTTAAGTACGCCATTTCGCGCCTCTTCTATCGCAACGTGTATCGCATGGTAAAAACCAAAGCTGTCAGTACCCCCATGGCTTTTCACTACAATACCACGCAAACCTAAAAAGCTTGCGCCGTTATAGCTCCTAGGGTCTAAGCGCTTCTTAAACGCTTTTAAAACTGGCATTGCAAGTAACGCCATCAGCTTGGTAATCCAGTTCTTTTTAAACTCTTGGGATAAAAACTTACCCATCATATGAGCCAAACCTTCAGTTGTCTTTAGTGCTACATTACCAACAAAACCATCGCACACCACGACATCAACCGTTCCTTTAAAAATATCATCACCTTCTACATTGCCGTAAAAATTCAGATGGCTTTCGCGTAACAGCTCTGCCGTGCGTTTAACAACGTCATTCCCTTTAATGTCTTCCGACCCGATGTTGAGCAACCCGACTGTAGGGTTAGTCTTATGTTCTACACTACTCACTAACATCGCCCCCATCACTGCAAACTGTAGTAGCTGCTCAGCTGTACAATCTGCATTTGCGCCCAAGTCCAACATGTAAGTACTACCATGCTCAGATGGCAACACTGATGCAATCGCTGGGCGCTCAATACCCGGCAAGGTTTTCAGTACAAACCGCGCAGTAGCCATCAAGGCGCCAGTATTGCCGGCACTAACACAAGCGCTCGCTTCACCCGTTTTCGCCATGTTAATGGCAACGCGCATTGAAGAATCCTTTTTGTTCTTCATGGCACTTTGTGGAGACTCATCCATTAGTACCACCTGACTGGCATGGTGAATACGTAATCGCGAGTTAGTTGTGGCTTTATTAGCTTTCAACTCAGCCTGAATAGCACCTTTTAAGCCAACTAAGATAATATTAAGCTGGTCGTCTTCCGCCAACGCTTTGAGTGCGGCAGGTACCGTTACATGTGGCCCGTGATCGCCACCCATTGCGTCAATTGCTAGTGTGATATCCATATTTATGCACTCATTGATTTACTGATAAGGTGTATTTGAAGTGATGAGGAATTAATTGTCAGTTGTTGAACCATATTTTTATTATTGACTCAAGATAGACAAACGCCGCGCTATAAAAATAGTCGCGGCGTTTATAACAGCATTAAAAATTGATTTAATTCTCAATGCCGCTAATGCGTAATTTACTCGCCTTTAGTTGCAATTACTTTACGGCCACGATAAAAACCGCCTGGGCTTACGTGATGACGTAAATGTGTTTCGCCAGATGTTGGCTCAACGGCTAAAGGTGGATTCGTTAAAGAATCATGTGAACGATGCATGCCACGTTTTGAAGGTGACTTTTTGTTTTGTTGAACTGCCATGTTAATGCTCCAAACTTAAAAATTAATTCCTGTTTGTTTCTTATACAATTGTTATTCAAACAGATAACTCGGCATCATAATCTATTTACCCCTATGCTGTAAACAAAAAAACATACCTTAGATGCTTTATTTAATCAAATCTCTCAATACAGCGAAAGGATTGGGCTTTTCTACATCCTCTTTAACGAGTGGCTTGCATGCATGTTCGTGTAAAGGACCTAGCGGCATTGCTATCAGCAACTCATCTTCAACCAATTTATCCACATTCATTTCACGTGACATTTCCAACCAGTCTACCTCTTCATCGCCCTCAAATGGCTCCGGCTCAGTTTCAGCAATCACATAGGAATAGTCTACAGAAAGATCAAGTTCCATCGTTTGTAAGCAGCGTTGACATGAAACGGGAAGTTTCGCCTCAACATGCAAAGCCAAGCTTGGTAAATGAAACTGTGAGGCAACTCCCGTTAATGTGTACTTAATTTTCTTTGGTGATAGTTGTCCCACATCTAATAGTTCAAGCAGGCGTTCAAAGTTTTTAACATCGATTTCCTGCGACACTTCATCTTGATTTTTTGCAAAATCCAGGTTGTTAATTAGTAATGGTTTCATATTTGTAGATACTGCCGAAGAGTAAATAATGCCGTCATTTTACTTACTTTACTGCTTTGCAGAAAGGGGGTGCATGATATAATTAGTATTGTTAGAAGTTCAAGAGAAAGCATAAGTGTGTTCAAAAAAATCCTAGTGGCAAACCGTGGGGAAATTGCCGTCCGTATTGTGCGTGCCTGTTCCGAAATGGGTATTAAATCAGTGGCTATTTACGCTGATGCTGATCGACGTGCTTTACATGTAAAGAAAGCCGATGAAGCTTATAGCTTAGGGTCAGACCCTGTCGCAGGCTATTTAAATGCTCACAATATCGTTAACATCGCGACTGCTGCTGGCTGCGATGCATTGCACCCTGGTTATGGCTTTTTATCTGAAAATCCTGAATTAGCTGAGATTTGCGCCAAACGCGGTATTGCCTTTATTGGGCCAAGCGGCGCGGTTATTCGGAAAATGGGCGATAAAATTCAGGCTAGAATTGCCATGACAGAGGCTGGTGTGGCCTGTACTCCAGGGAGTGATAGTAATTTAGCTAGTTTAGATGAGGCTGGCATCTTAGCGAAAAAATTAGGCTACCCAGTCATGCTAAAAGCCACCAATGGCGGCGGTGGTCGAGGTATTCGTCGCTGTGATAGTGAGGATGATTTGCTGAATAATTACGATCGTGTGATTTCAGAAGCGAGTAAAGCCTTTGGTAAGCCTGAAGTATTTTTAGAAAAATGTATTGTTAATCCACGCCATATCGAAGTGCAAATTTTGGCTGATAGTCAAGGTGATGCGATTCACTTATATGAGCGTGATTGCTCTATTCAGCGTCGTAATCAAAAGTTGATTGAGATTGCACCTTCTCCACAGCTATCAAAAACACAACGTGAACATATTGGCAACCTAGCCGTCAAAGCGGCGAAAGCTGTTGGCTATCGTAATGCAGGTACGGTTGAATTTTTACTTGATGTCGATAATCGATTCTACTTCATGGAAATGAATACACGATTACAAGTTGAGCATACAATTACTGAAGCGATTACGGGCGTGGATATTGTGCAAGAGCAAATCCGTATCGCGTCTGGCTTACCTTTGCGTTACAAGCAAAGCGAAATTAGTTTCCGTGGCTTTGCGATTGAGTTTCGCATTAATGCGGAAGATCCTAAAAATGATTTCCTGCCGAGCTTTGGTAAAATCACACGCTATTACTCACCAGGTGGCCCTGGTGTACGCATGGATGCTGCGATTTATACAGGCTATGTTATTCCTCCCTACTACGATTCAATGTGCGCCAAGTTAACGGTTTGGGCCTTGGATTGGGAGCGTGTAATAGAACGTGGACGCCGTGCATTGGATGACGTAGAAGTCTACGGTATTAAAACAACAATCCCTTATTATCAAGAAATTCTGAAACACCCTGACTTTAGGGCTGCCAATTTCAATACAAGCTTTGTGGAATCACATCCAGAATTAACCAATTACGCAGTAGAACTACCTCCAGAACTCATTGCTGCAGCGATTTCGGCCGCAATTGCAGCACATAATGGCATTTAATTTTTAAAGATTTTAATTATGAAAAAAGTAAATATTACCGAATTAGTCCTACGTGATGGTCACCAATGCATGATTGCAACACGCTTGCGTACAGATGACATGCTCCCTATTTGTTCCAAACTTGATTCTATTGGATTTTGGTCACTAGAGGCTTGGGGTGGCGCAACATTCGATGCTTGTGTTCGTTTCTTAAAAGAAGACCCATGGGAACGCTTAGCTAAGTTACGTAAAGCATTGCCAAATAGCCGCATTCAAATGCTGCTACGCGGCCAAAACTTACTAGGCTATCGTCATTATTCAGATGATGTTGTACAAGCTTTCGTACAAAAGTCTGCTGATAATGGTGTAGATATATTCCGTATCTTTGATGCGATGAATGATATGCGCAACCTTAGGACCTCTATCGAGGCAGTTAAGAAAGCCAAGAAAACGGCAGAAGGTGCGATTAGCTATACCACTAGCCCAAAACACGATGTCGCGCACTTTGTTGCCTTAGCAAAAGAATTAGAAGAAATGGGGTGTGATACGCTTGCCATTAAAGACATGGCTAGCTTGCTAACACCACAAACAACCGCTGAGCTAGTAAAAGCGCTTGATGAAGCGATTAACATCCCTATTCACTTACATAGCCATGCAACATCTGGTTTAGCCAGCATGAACTTGATGCGTGGCGTTGAAAATGGCGCAACCATTATCGACACTTGTAACTCTGCCTTTAGTGAAGGTTCTAGCCACCCAACAACGGAAAGTATTATCGCTGCGCTACAAGGTACTGAATATGATACTGGTTTAGATATTGGTGCTGTACAAGAAGTGAGTGAGTATTTCCGTGAAGTGCGTAAAAAATACTGGCAGTTTGAAAGTGCTTTTACTGGTGTCGACACACGGGTATTAGTAAATCAAGTACCGGGTGGAATGATTTCTAACCTAAGCAATCAACTAAAAGAACAAGGTTCATTAGATAAAATGAATGATGTTCTAAAAGAGATTCCACGTGTGCGTGAAGATTTAGGCTATCCACCATTAGTGACACCAACGTCGCAAATTGTTGGTACGCAAGCGGTATTAAACGTCATGACTGGTGAGCGTTATAAAACGATTACCAATGAAGTGAAAAACTATTTCTTAGGCCAGTATGGTCAATCCATTAGTCCTGTGAATGCAGACATACAAAAAATGGCGATTGGCAATGCAAAAGTGATTACTTGCCGCCCTGCTGATATGCTAAAGCCTGAAATGGAAAAACTAAAAAGCGATGTTGATCGCCTAGCGAAAAGTGAAGAAGATGTTTTAACTTATGCAATGTTCCCAGATATTGGCGTAAAATTCTTACAAGAGCGCAATGCAAGCTCTTTAGTTCCGGAACAGCTATTATCGAAAGAAGATGTTCACGCAAGTGGACCGCGTTATGCACCGAATGAGTTCAACGTGACGCTGCATGGAGAAACTTTCCATATCAAGCTAACAGGCACAGGCCATGAAGGTGATGAAGTGCGTCCTATTTATGTATCTGTTGATGGCATTGCTGAAGAAGTCATGGTAGAAACACTCAATGAAATTGAACTGCCAGGTGGCGCGCAAAGCACAGGTGCTAATGTTAAAAAGAAAAGTACTTCATCAAGTGGTCGCCCTCGTCCAAGCCATAAAGGTTGCATCACAACGGCAATGCCTGGCAGCATTGTTGATGTTAAGGTAGTAATTGGTGACAAAGTGAAAGCTGGCGATGCTGTCCTAGTGATTGAAGCAATGAAGATGGAAAATGAAATTGAAGCTTCTACATCAGGTACCGTTGTAGCGATTAATGTACAAAAAGGTGACAGTGTGACGCCAGATGAATCTTTACTTGAGATCCAACCTGATTAATTTCATCACAGCCTCGAAAGAGTCGGCAGCCGTCTTGTCGGCTTTTTATTGAATTAATACTAAATTAATGAGTCATTATTAAAATGAAACAAACACTTATTCTAGCTTCATCTTCTATTTACAGGCGTGAGATTTTACAACGCTTGCAGATGAACTTCAGCACGGTCTCTCCACATGCAGATGAAGTAATACTGAAAGGTGAGAAGCCGCAAGAATCTGCGCTACGATTATCACAACATAAAGCCAAAAAAGTAGGTGCTGAATACCCGCATGCACTTATTATTGGTTGTGACCAAGTCGCCACACTCAATGGCAAACAGGTAGGAAAGCCGCTCAACCATAATAATGCAACCAAACAGTTACGTGCCATGCGTGGAAAAGAAGTCACTTTTTACAGCGCTTTATGCCTATACAATGCTGAGACAAACAACATTCAGGCAGAAGTCGTGCCTTATTTAGTCAAGTTTAGAAAACTAACAGACGAGCAGATTGAAAACTATTTAACGAAAGAGCAGCCTTATCATTGCGCAGGCAGTGCAAAATCGGAAGGTTTAGGTATCGCGCTGATTGAAAGTATGACTGGTGACGATCCAAATGCACTCATTGGATTACCTCTAATCAAACTGATTACCATGCTGAAAAATGAAGGCGTCAACATAATATAAGCTTAACCGTTACCTATCTCACCAACATACGGAGATTTACATGCTTAAACCACGCTTTATCGCATTAGCACCTAGCTTTATCGTATTAACTCTCAGCATTATCTCTATGTCAAGTTTAGCGCTAGAAAGCTCTTCGGAGCTTCGTAGCACTCTAGACGATCAGAAAAGTGTTGCTGTCACGATTTACAACAGCAACCTAGCCCTTGTTAAAGATGTACGCAACATCAAACTTGATTCAGGTTTCAATGCGATAGCAATGCGTGATGTGAGTGCGCAGATACGACCTGAAACCGCATTATTAAGAAGTCTTAACGCGCCTGGCAGCTTATCGCTGCTAGAACAAAACTTTGATTACGACTTACTTAGCCCAGCCAAGATGTTAGAAAAGTATGTTGGAAAAAGCGTAACAATCGTTAAAACAAACCCTAAAACTGGTGCTGAAACATTAGAAAGAGCAACCGTATTATCGGCTAACAATGGTGTTGTCCTTAAAATGGGCAATCGTATTGAAACAGGCCTCCCTGGCAGAATTGTTTATGATAATGTACCTGCCAACTTACGCGACCGGCCTACTTTAATTACCCAGTTAAAAAACAGCGGCAAGAAAAGTCAAACCGTTGAACTCAGTTACCTGACGGGCGGCTTGGGTTGGAAAGCCGACTATGTTGCTGAATTAAATGCGAAAGAGGACCGTTTAAACCTTTCATGCTGGGTCACACTGAGCAACACTAGTGGTGCAAGTTATAAAAATGCAAAGTTACAGCTTGTCGCTGGTGATGTGAATCAAGTACAACGCAATATCCGCAGACCAATGTCAAAAAACATGCGTGCTGATGTCATGATGTCAGAAGCCGCAGCGCCCATGTCTGAAGAGGGCTTACTGGAGTACCACCTTTACAGTTTAGATCATCCTACTACTATTGCTGAAAATCAAACCAAACAAGTGGCACTACTATCAGCCAGCTACATTCCTGCTAAAAAATCATTGCTATTACGTGGAGCTGATTATTACTACCACAGTCAATATGGTGCTATTGGTACTAAGATGAAAGTCGATGTCTTTGTGTCATTCGATAATAAGGAAGAAGCCAAGCTAGGCATGCCATTACCTAAAGGCATCATGCGTGTCTATAAAAAAGATAGCCGTGGCAATGCACAGTTTGTAGGCGAAGATGCCATTGACCATACACCTAAAAACGAAGCGATTCACTTAAAGCTAGGCAGTGCATTTGATGTCACTGCAGATAAAAAACAAACTGACTTCAAAAAAGTGTCGAATAGAAAGTATAAAACCGCATTTGAAATCACACTTAAAAATGCAAAAAAAGAGACCATTACCGTCACCATACAGGAGCCAATTGGTGGTGATTGGCGTATTCTTTCTGAAAGCGCCAAACACACCAAAGTGAATAGCCGCCTTGCACAATGGAAAATCAAAGTGCCTGCTGAAGGTGAAACCAAACTCACTTATCGTACCATCGTTAAATATTAATCGTCTCAAAACTAAAGGCTACTATGTTCACTAATGCCAAATATGGCACCCTCTATTTCATTCCCATTACGATGGGCGCCGACAATATGAGTCTAGTCTTACCGCCAGACGTCATTAGCATCACACAGGGTTTGGATGAGTTTGTCGTTGAGAATGAAAAAACAGCACGACATTTACTGGGTGCCATTAAGCACCCTAAAACGATTCGTGACATCAAGTTCAGCACGCTCAATAAGCGCACAGATGATAAAGATATTCCAGAACTGTTAGATTCATTAATCGCAGGTAAGGATGTCGGCTTAATGTCAGAAGCAGGATGTCCTGCCATTGCCGATCCTGGTGCTAAGCTAGCAGCGTTAGCGCATAAAAAAGGCATTCGTGTAGCTCCTTTAGTCGGGCCTAGCTCGCTTTTACTTGGCTTAATGGGCTCAGGCCTTAACGGACAACGATTTACCTTTCTAGGCTATATAGCCGTCGAAAAAACAGCACGAGTCAAAGAACTTAAAACCATTGAAAAAAAATCAAAAACACAACAAGAAACACAGCTGTTTATTGAAACGCCATTTCGCAATCAACATTTATTAGAAGATATATTATCTAATTGTGATGGCGAGACGGAGTTATGTATTGCTTGCAATATTAGCTTACCTGACGAATTTATTGTGACAAAACGCATTCGCGCATGGAAACAAACGGAGTTACCTGATTTGCATAAAAAACCAACGGTGTTCTTGTTGTTAGCCTAACAACTTTTTCACCGGTGCATAACTACGCCTATGCACCGGTGAAACACCGTACTCTTGTAATAAGGCCATGTGCGCTTTTGTTGGATAACCTTTATTCTGCGCAAAGCCATACATCGGATACTGCTTATCTAGCTCATAAAGGTTGGCATCACGTGCCGTTTTAGCCAAGATAGAGGCGGCAGATATGGCCTGCACTTTACTATCCCCTTTGATAATCGCTTCACAGGACAAACTAATGTTTGGCCGTTTGTTGCCATCTACTTGTACGTGTGTCGCCTGCCCATTTAACACCTCAGCAAACTCTTTTTGCATCGCCTCAACAGCACGCTTCATAGCTAGCAGGCTGGCCTGCAAGATGTTAATCTTATCAATTTCTTCAACGCTACTAGTCGCAATAGCCCATGCCAATGCATATTGTTTGATTTCGATGGCTAACGCATTACGTCTTTTTTCTGTAATTTTTTTGGAGTCAGCAAGGCCTGAGATTGGGTGGGCAGCATCTAAAATGACAGCAGAAGCATAAACAGCACCGGCTAATGGCCCTCGCCCTGCTTCATCAACACCGCAGATGAATTGGTTTGCATGCTGATTCATCGCTGAAGGACAGTCACGGCAAATAAGAAAGCACGACTTCAGCTGCTTTTTTTGCTGAATTCTGTTTCAATGTTCGATGAATATCGGTAAAGCTTTCTTTAATTTCCTCTAACCTTTTGTCATCTTTCAACATCGCAATCATTGTTTCATTTAGCTTTTCCGGCGTTGCGTCTTTTTGCAGCAGCTCTGGCACAATGTATTTATTTGCTAATACGTTAGGCAATCCAACATAAGGGATATAACGCATGGCCTTAAGTAACCACCAACTGATTGTCGACATGCGATAGGTGATAATCATCGGCTTCTTTAACAGTGCAGCTTCTAATGATGCTGTACCAGAAGCAACCACCACAAAATCAGCCGCTTCCATTGCGTCATGAGCATGGCTAAATAACAGCTTCATTTCAAGTGCATGATTATTACTTTTAGCCAGTGCTCTATCAAAAATGTCACGTGTTTCACGACTAATCAACGGCACAATAAACTTTGCAGAGGGATGATATTGAGTCATTAGTTCAGCTGTTTTAACGAAAAAATCAGCATGTTGCTGTACTTCTGATTGACGACTACCTGGCAACATCGCAATCACCAATTCATCTTGTCTTAACTTTAATAACTCACGTGCCGCTTTTTTGTTAGGCCTTAGTGCTAGCTCATCAGCAAGAGGATGGCCGACATAAGTGACCGGTAAATTAACTTTTTCATACAACGCTGGCTCAAATGGGAAAAGTGCCAACATATGGGTAACAGCTCGTTTGATTTTATGAATCCGACCACCTCGCCATGCCCAGATAGATGGACTGACATAATGAATGGTAGGGATGCCATGCTTTTTCAGCTTTCGTTCAAGCCAAAAATTAAAATCCGGCGCATCTACGCCAATAAAAACATCTGGCTTTTCTATCAGGATTTGCGCTAATAAGGCTTTTCTTAATTTAAGCAACCCATGCAAATGCTTGATTACCTCAAAATATCCTCTAACAGATAACCGTTCCATCGGGTACAAAGTCTGCACGCCTTCCTTCATCATTTTTGGACCAGCAATGCCAAAAAAACTTAAGTTTTTACGTTGCTTCTTAAGGGCGATAATTAAATGTGCCCCAAGCATATCACCTGAGGCTTCTCCAGCCACGATTGCAATTTTGGTCATGTGTGTGAGTCTTTTAGCGGATAATGCCACGAGTTGATTGGTTTAGAAAATCTGACAGTAATTGAATCTTGTCACACTCTACCTGCATAGCCGCTAATTCATTTTTGGCATCTTCAAAGCTAAGGCTTTTACGATATATACTCTTATATGCACGCTTAATAGCGGTGATTTCATCTACTGAAAAGCCACGCCTTTTTAGGCCTGCTGAATTAATGCCATAGGGTTTAGCATCATTGCCAGCAGCCGTCACATAAGGTGGAATATCTTTAAAAACCATTGATCCTAAACCTGTGATGACATGTTCGCCGACTCGAATAAACTGATGCACGACTGTGAATCCACCAAGAATGGCGTAATCATGTATATCAACATGGCCACATAAGGAGCTATTGTTCGCCATAATCGTATTGTTGCCAATCATACAGTCATGTGCAATATGCACATAAGCCATAATCCAATTATCACTACCAATTTTTGTTGTGCCTTTATCCTGGACGGTACCTCGGTTAAAAGTGCAAAACTCACGAATAGTGTTGTTATCACCAATTTCTAGCGTCGTTGGCTCATTCTTGTATTTTTTATCTTGTGGCTCTTCGCCCAAAGAAACGTATTGAAAAATATGATTATTTTTACCAACGGTCGTTGGGCCTTTTATGACAGTATGGCTACCAATACGTGTATCGGCATCAATTTTGACACCAGCTTCAATAATAGAATAAGCACCAACTTCTACGCTGCTATCTAATTCTGCTTTGGGGTCAACTATGGCTGTTGCATGTATTTTATTTTGCATCAATATCTACTTTAATCGTTGGATTTTACTTAATCTCTTTCAAGATACACATCATGCTGGCCTCAGCAACGACTGTACCATCAACAGTAGCCACACCATTATATTTCCAAATACCCTTCAAAATGCGATCAATTTTGACATTAAGCTCAATTTGATCGCCAGGGGAAACTGGCTTCTTGAAGCGTGCACTATCAATCCCAGCAAAATAATAGACTGACTCCTCAGTTGGCTTCACATTCATTGTTTTAAATGACAAGATAGCGGCGGCTTGTGCCATTGCTTCAACAATGAGCACACCTGGCATCACAGGATGGTGTGGAAAGTGTCCTGGAAAAAACGGTTCATTAATGGTTACATTTTTAATGGCGGTAATTTCTTTACCTAGCTCCATGGAAATCACTTTATCAACCAACACAAATGGGTAACGGTGTGGAAGGTGCTCAAGGATCTCATGAATATTCATGCTGCTATCAGTTGTATCAGTCAATATCAAACTTTCTTATATTACTTACGATGATTTTTTTAAATGCTCAACAGCTCTTTCTAATGCTTTTATTTTTCTGGTTAATTGGTCTAAATGACGAATATTTGCTGCAGATTTAAGCCACTTTCCATGCTCTTGAAATGGCATTAATGCCGTATAAGTACCTGATTTAAGTATTGATCGCGTAATCACGCTACCAATTGAAATAGTAACATTTTCAGCAATACTGAGGTGCCCCAATATGACTACTGCACCCCCAATTTTACAATTCTTTCCAACCACGGCACTGCCTGCGATACCCACACAAGCAGCAATCACGGTATGCGCGCCTATACGGCAATTATGTGCAATCTGTACAAGATTATCAATTTTCACGTCCTCTTCGATTACGGTATCATCAATCGCACCGCGATCGATTGTTGTGTTGGCACCGATATCCACATGGTCATGAATGATAGTGTTGCCTACTTGTGGTATTTTCACCCATTGTTTAACCTGCGTTTCATTAGTTTCTTCAGCATAGCCAAACCCATCATTACCAATGACGGCTCCTGAAAAAATATGACAGTGCCTTCCGATTTCACAGCCGTATTTAATCGTTACATTTACTTCTAGAACAGTAGCGTCACCAATCGTTGTTTCTTTCTCGACAATGCAACCAGCACCAATCACAACGTCATCGCCTAAGATAACGTCACGCTCAATTACCACATTCGCACCGATATGACAGCTTTCAGGCACCTTTACAGAATCATCAATACTCGCACTGGTATGTATACCAGATAATTTTTCATCTGCTGGGTTCAACAGTTGAGAAACCTTTGCAAAGTAGACATATGGATTGTCTGTAATGATGGCAGGTAAAGGTGTTAATGCCGCATGTTCGGATTTTAAGATGACAGCACTTGCATTGGTTGCATGAAGCTGCGTGGTGTACTTACTATCATTAAAAAAGCTAATAGCCCCATCACTGGCAATAGCCAAAGAGCCAACATGAGAAACCGTTACATCAGCGTCAGCTTGAGATAGGCGGCCGCCCAATTTATCGGTGATTTGTTTAAGAGATAGATTGTTGTACATAGGAATTAAGCAGGTGCTACTTTCCGCTTAATAGCTTCAGCACTTTCCCTGTAAGGTCAATCTTAGTACTAGCATAAGCAACTCCACTATACATCACAAGGTCGTAACCTTCTGACTCTGAAACAGACTTTACTGCATTATTGATGCGGTCTTGTAACATAGCCAACTCTTCATTTTTGCGAATATTGATATCTTCACGCAACTCTCTTTGTTTGCGCTGGAATTCAATTTTAAGGTTAGTCGCTTGGCGCTGCTTACTACGGCGCTCTACACTGCTCAAACTCGAGCCCTCTTTTTCCAAACTCCCCTCGATTCCCGAGATTTTTTTTTTCATCTTGTCGAGTTCTAGTGAGCGCGGACTAAATTCACGCTCTAGTTTTTTACCGCTTTCAGCTGTTTGAGGCGCTTCTTTCAATAGTCTATCAACCTGAACATAGCCGATTTTGAGCGTCGCCGCACTGATATTAAGTGACAGTGCCATCACACATGCAAAAAAAAGTGTTTTTAATAGTTTACGCAATTCCATCTCCAAGTTGCTATATCAGCTTACACTTATATTCTACTATTAAAAACAAGATATTCAATCTCTACTAAAATTGTTGGCCAAACTGAAACTGTAAGGATTGTGTCTGATCATCTTCTTCATCATTTAATGGTTTAGCCAGTATTAGTTTCAAAGGGCCAAAAGGAGAGAACCAACTAAGTCCAACACCAGCACTATACCTCAAATCATCGAAGCTTTTCGATTGATCCTCACCATTGATAATACCGCTATCTAAGAATGCACTAATTCTGAACTGTGATGAATCTTTAATCAGTGGTACAGGTACAAACACCTCAGCATTGCCGACAATACGCGTTGATCCACCAACAGAGAAAACATTACCCGTTGCTGGATCAATATCGCTAGGACCAAGCGTGCCGTTTTGAAAACCACGAACAGAGTTCACACCGCCTGCAAAAAAGTTTTTAAAGAAAGGGTATTTGTTGTCGCCATAGCTACCTGCATAACCAAGCTCACCATTGAGCATAAAGACTGTATTTTTGAATATGTCGTCCTTAAACCATGTATGTTGATACTGAAGCTTATAGTATTCCAAGTCAAAACCTGGCAAACCAATTTCCGCAGTCAACCGTTGCAACGTACCTCGGTTTGGAAACAGTAAGTTATCACGTGAGTCATAGGTCCAGCCAGTTCTGACTTGCAGAGAGTTGGCATCACACCCAATCGTATTATCACAAAAATCTAAATACTGTTTAGGACTGTCTGTTTCTAAATCAATACTGGTAATATCACCGGTCAAACCGAATGAAAAACTACTTTTTTCTGTTAATGGCACGCCGAAGCGAACCCCTAAACCATAAGAAGAGCTGCTATAAGTACCAATTTGGTCTGTTTGCTGCGTACCTGTATCAACATCTCGTCGATAAATGTCAAAACCTCGACTAATGCCATCTGGGGTAAAGTAAGGGTCCGTATAAGAAAGTGAATAAATGGTATTTACTTTACTAGTATTCAACTGTGCGTTGACTCGATTTCCTGTACCCAAAAAGTTATCTTGATTAATATTAAAGCCAAGTACAACACCATCATTACTAGATAAGCCAGCACCGAACTGAACACTACCTGTTGATCTCTCAGCCACACTAACATTCAAATCAACCTGATCTGTACTGCCTGGCACGGATGGCGTTTCAATACTCACATCGTCAAAAAATCGTGTTCGATCTAAGCGTTCTTTAGAACGTTTAATTTTATCACCCGAATACCAAGACGATTCTAGCTGGCGGATTTCTCTGCGCAATGCCTTGTCTTTTGTGTTGATATTACCTGTCAAATTGATGCGACGTACGTAAACACGACGCCCTGGATCAACGAAGAATGTGAATGATGCAGTCAGCGCTTCTTTATCAATATCAGGAACAGGGTTTACATTAGCGAAGGCGTAGCCTTCATTGCTCAACTCATCACTAATGGCTTGACCTGTTTCTGTAATCATTTGGCGGTTAAACGTATCACCAGCTTTAAATTTAATCAATTTTTGCAGCTGTGCTTCTGGCACTTTCAATTCTCCAGCCAACTTAACATTACTGATGGTGTATTTTTCACCTTCTGTAATATTGATGGTAATAAAAATATCTTGCTTGTCTGGTGAAATAGCAACTTGTGTAGAGTCCACTGCGAATTCTAGGTAACCTTGGTTTAAGTAAAATGACTTTAAGGTTTCTAAATCAGCCGTTAGTTTTTGTTTCGAATATTGATCATCTTTATTCCACCAACTCATCCAATTAGGTGTTGTTAGCATGAACTCTGTACGTAGATCTTCTAAGGTAAAGTCCTCATTGCCGACAATATTGATGTCTCGGATTTTAGCAACTGTGCCCTCTTCAATTTCGAACCTAACCGCTACACGGTTGCGCTCCAATGAACTCACAACTGTTTTGACCGTTGCGCCATATTTACCTGTGGAAAGGTATTGTCGCTTAATCTCTTTCTCTGCCCTATCTAATTCAGACTTATCAAAAATCAAACCTTCAGAGATACCAACCTGCTTCAACCCCTCTATCATTTTTTCTGAAGGAAAAGATCGATTGCCGCTAAATTCTATACTAGCAATGGCTGAGCGCTCTTGAACGGTAACAAGGAGTATGTCGCCATCAGCTTCAACGCGTACATCTTTAAAGTAGCCCGTACCATATAATGACTTAATCGACCGTGTCGCTTTTGCTTCATCCATGGTGTCGCCAACTTCAACGGGCAAATAATTGAATATCGTACCTGGCTCGGTCCGTTGTAAGCCCTCTACACGAATATCTTTAATAACAAAAGGCTCTAACGCCAAGGCAGTTTGATGAACTAGTGCAAAAACTAATACGAGAAAAATGTGCGATTTAAACAAATGGTTATCCTGTAACGATGCGATTAATGTCATTGAAAATTGCTAAAATCATCAGCAAACCGAGTAATCCAAATCCAATTTTCTGCCCCAATATCACTGTTTGCTCGGTCACGGCAGAACCTTTAATAATTTCTGCCATATAATACATCAAATGGCCACCATCTAAAACAGGGATTGGCAAAAGATTCAGTATACCTATACTAATGCTCACAAGCGCAAGAAAGCTTAAAAAAGGCTTCAGACCTAACCCAGCACTCTCTCCAGCATAGCTTGCAATCGTCACTGGGCCACTAATGCCCCGCCATGAAGTTTTCCCCGTCACCATATACCACATCATTTTTAAGCTAAAAGCAGACGTTTTCCACGTTTTTTCAATCGCCATTCTCAAACTTTCAACACCTGAGTAATGTTGTTTAACGAGTATGGCATCTAGCTGTGCTTTATCTATTTTTACAGCGGCACCTATTTTACCGATTTCAAGCTTATTTTCCTTCACTGTCTTTGGTGTCACGGTTGTTTTAACCATTTCTTGATTACGTGCGATGGTAAACTTCAATGCTTTACTTGGACTTGCTTTAACCACATTAACAACATCATTCCAAGTCTCTATTAGTAGCCCATCAATATCCACTATGGTATCTTCTGCTTGCAAACCGGCTTTTTCCGCAGGACTATTCAGTAATACTTGTGACAAAACTGGCAACACATCTGGTCTAAAAACAGCTAAGCCAATTTTTTTAAGAATGTCACCTTCTGCATCTTGCCCCAACCCTGCTAAATCAAGCTTATGCAGATGTAATTCATTGCTTTCTGCGGTTGCTTTAATAAAGACGATTTCGTTCTCTAACGCTGCTTCAAATAAAATAAAACTCGCTTCTGACCAAGTGTTGATTTCTTTTTCATTAATCGTCGAAACCACCTCTCCCGTCGTCATATTAGCTTGTGCTGCAATACTATTAGGCTCAACTTGACCTATCATTGGCCGCATACCTGTCACACCTTGCATGAATAAAAACCAATAAACCAAAATGGCCAGTAGTAAATTAGCAATGGGGCCTGCCAGTACAATCGCAATACGCTTATAAACAGATTGACGGTTAAAAGCGCGCGCTAAGTCTGTTTCAGAATAATGCACTTCATCAGCTTCATCAGCCTTCAACTCACCCTCATCTAGCATCTTCACGTACCCACCGAGAGGAATGACTGCCAATACAAACTCCGTTTGATCAGCACCAAAATTTTTACGCCATAAAGGCTTTCCAAAACCAATGGAAAAGCGCAGCACTTTGACGCCACACCAACGCGCAACTTGAAAGTGACCGTATTCATGAATCGTCACAATAATGCCAATGGTGGCAATAAATGCAAATAAAGTTAACAAAGGATAGCCTTAGATTTTATAGTAGTAGACTGAGCAGCTATCCAGTCATTGGCATACTGTCTTGCCAATAGATCCACTTCGTTCAAATGTTCAATAGACATTACCGCTTCAATCGCCGAATGATTTAAGGTCGCCGCAATCAAATCTGGGATACCTTTAAAACCAATTTGTTCCTTTAAAAATGCATCAACGGCCACTTCATTCGCTGCATTGAGGATGGTTGATGCGGTACCTCCAGCACCAAGTGCATCGTAAGCTAACTGCAAACATGGAAAACGCTTTGTATCTGGCGCGTCAAACTCCAGTTGGCTAATAGTCAAGAAATCCAAAGACCTGACACCCGACTCTATGCGTTCTGGGTGACTTAAGCCATAAGCAATGGGTGTGCGCATGTCAGGGTTTCCCATCTGCGCGAGAACACTACCATCCACATATTCCACCATGGAATGAATAATGCTTTGCGGATGAACAACCACATCAATCTGACTAGGTTTAGCATTAAAGAGCCAGTGCGCCTCGATTACTTCCAAGCCTTTATTCATCAAAGAGGCTGAGTCAATCGTTATTTTGGCACCCATCACCCAGTTAGGATGCTTAAGTGCCATAGCTGGCGTTGCTTGTTCTATTTCAGCTTGCGTATGTTGTCTAAAAGGGCCGCCTGAGGCCGTTAAGATAATTTTACGCACACCGCCATCTGCTAATTCTTTTAACGCTTGAGGAGGCATAACCTGAAAGATGGCATTGTGCTCACTATCAATCGGTAGCAGAGTAGCTCCACCCTGCTTAACCGCATCCATAAACAAACTGCCGGCCATCACCAAGGTTTCTTTATTCGCTAGCAAAATACGCTTACCAGCCCTTGCAGCAGCCATTACGGGCTTCAAGCCCGCCGCACCAACAATCGCCGCCATGATGGTGTCTACCTCGGCATCACTAGATACTTGCTCTAAATACGACATACCAAATAGCACAATCGTTTTGCTATCATGTTTAGCCAACTCAACTACCAGCGTGGCAGCAGCAGCCTCACCTAACAATACAGCGTACTTTGGCTTAAAGTCTAGACATTGCTTCAGCAACACACTGACATTGGTATTAGCTGTCAATGCAAATACTTGGTAACGTTGTGGGTGACGTGCAATCACATCCAAGGTTTGCGTGCCGATAGTGCCTGTGCTGCCTAAAATAGTAATGTTTTGCAATTAACTAACCACCTGAAAGTAGTGAAATAAATAAATTATGAGCACCGCAATCGGTAAGCTTGGCAACAAGCCATCAATACGGTCTAAAATACCGCCGTGCCCAGGCAATAAAGTACCACTATCTTTTTTTCCAAATTGTCTTTTGATTAAAGATTCAAACAAATCACCTACTACCCCTAATCCGGCAACAAGCCATAGCAATGGAAAAACCGCTAATGATGTAACACGTCCGCTTATCATTAAAACAAAACCCAAAACAGTCACTGCTAACAAGGCTCCTAATACCCCCTCCCATGTTTTTCTTGGACTAATATTAGGTGCGAGCTTATTTTTCCCAAAGTTTTTACCTGTAAAGTAAGCAGCACTATCCGCTAGCCATATCGTTGCCAACAAAGTCAATAGCAGCCATGGATCAGCGCCTTTAGCAAAAATAAGCGCTAGCCATAATGGCACTATCAGTAAAAATCCAATGAGCATTAGCAGTAATTTATTTTCAACTACAACACACTTTTTCATCAAGAGTGGGACAGCTAAAAACCAAAAAGCAGCACTTCCCACAAAAACGATAAGTGACAGACTTATCAACCAATGGAACCCAAGTGTTGATATTGCCATTAATAACACAATGCCTAAAGCAGCATAAGTCAGCGCGTAACCAATTGATACTACTCGTGATAAGTTGACTAGCTTCGCCCATTCATAAACAGCTAGAATGGAGATAACTAGCATCATGGCCGCCCAAGTGAAGCTTGAAGCCATAAACATTGCTGGCAACAATGCGGCAATCAGTAGTGTGGCGGTAATAATTCGTGTTTTAAGCATAAAATAAGGTCAATCAGGACTAGCAACTTGTTCGCTAGTACGACCAAACCGACGCTCCCTTTGTTGATAGGATGCAATTGCTTTGTCAAAACAGGTTTGATCAAAGTCTGGCCACAAAGTATCCGTAAAATAGAATTCGGCATAAGCTAACTGCCACAATAGAAAGTTGCTAATACGTTTTTCCCCGCCTGTTCGAATAAAGCAATCAGGCTCTGGCGCGTAATGCATAGAGAGAAAAGGGGTTAAATCATCCTCTTCAAAGCCATCAACCTTTTCAGGAAGCGCTTGAATCATTTGATTAGTTGCCTGCAGTATATCCCAACGGCCACCATAATTGGCTGCAATCGTTAGTGTGAGGCCCGTATTGTTTCCAGTTAGTTGTTCTGAGGACTCAATTTGTTGTACTAATTCCGGACTGAAACGCGAGCGATCGCCAATAAGCACCAGTCGAATGTTGTTTTCATTCAGCTTCACCACTTCTCGTTTCAATGCTTCCATAAAAAGCCCCATTAAAAAAGAGATTTCTCCAGCTGGTCGTCGCCAGTTTTCACTGCTAAATGCAAATAGTGTGAGGTATTTAATATCAAGCTGTGCGCATTGCTTAACCACATCACGCACCACTTCAACACCCCGTTTATGTCCTGCAATGCGCGGCAAAAAGCGTTTTCTCGCCCAACGTCCATTGCCATCCATAATGATCGCAATATGGTTCGGCAGCTCTCCTACCGTCGGTATTTTTTTAGTCGAGCTAGAGAAAAAGCCTTTAGAAAAAAGACGCTTTGTCGATTTAACCAAAAGAAATCCTGTTAAACAGCCATCAAATCAGCTTCTTTAGCCTGTAATAAAGCATCAATGTCTGTCACCGCCTTATCAGTTAATTTTTGCACAACATCCTGTGCGCGACGCTCATCATCTTCACTAATTTCTTTATCTTTTATCAGTTTTTTAAGCGAGTCATTGGCATCACGTCTAATATTACGGATCGCGACCTTTGCACCCTCACCTTCGCTACGAACGATTTTTGTCAAATCACGACGTCGTTCTTCAGTCAGCATCGGCATTGGCACTCTAATGAGGTTCCCATTCGTTGCTGGATTCAAACCTAAATCACAATCACGGATGGCTTTTTCTACGACAGAAACCATATCTTTTTCAAATGGCTGCACATTAATCGTATGCATATCACCCAAGGTTACATTGGCCACTTGACTGACAGCGACAGGAGAACCATAGTATTCAACCATCACATGATCTAGCAAGCCAATATGTGCACGTCCTGTGCGGATTTTTTGCAAGTCCAACATTAATGCTTCAAGTGACTTATGCATTTTATTTTCGGTTGTCTTTTTTACGTCATCCAACATATACTTCTCCAACTTATCATTCAATTATTATGTAGCTTTTTACACTTTATTAACTACTCGCGTACCTTCATTCTCACCCATGACCACACGCATCAAAGCTCCTTCTTTAAAAATACTAAACACACAGATAGGCAAGTTCTGGTCGCGGCATAGAGTTAATGCTGTTGCATCCATCACTTTTAAATTTTTATTAATCGCTTCGTCAAACGTGACTGTTTCATAACGCGTCGCATCTGGAATTTTTTTTGGGTCTGCGGTGTAAATACCATCTACTTTGGTGGCCTTCAATACGATTTCAGCATCAATTTCCATCCCGCGTAACGCTGCTGCCGTATCTGTTGTAAAGAACGGGTTACCCGTTCCCGCACCAAAAATCACGACACGACCTTCTTCTAAGTAACGAATGGCCTTGCCGCGAATATAAGGTTCAGCCACTTGCTCAAGCTTCAATGCTGATTGCACTCTAGCGACTAACCCAATGCTACGCATCGCATCTGACAATGCCATGGCATTCATCACAGTTGCCAACATACCCATATAATCAGCCGTTGCTCTGTCCATTCCTTCTGCTGCAGGTGCTACACCACGGAAGATATTGCCACCTCCAATGACAACCGCAACCTCGACACCTAAATCAACCACTTCTTTAATCTGTGCCACGATATTGTCAATGGTCGCGCGGTTAATGCCATAAGCATCACCTCCCATCAATGCTTCACCTGAGAGCTTAATTAAAATGCGTTTATATGCTGCTTGTGCCATTTCATTCCTTAATTTGCAACTTCCGATATTTAATCACAAATGACCTTAACCTACAAAGAATACTAGGAAAATTAAAGAGTACTAGCCCATATTTTGGACAAAAAAATAGCACAGCCCAATATCGTAGGGTTGCACCATTTTTTAATACTGCTTTCGTATTAAGCTGCTAGATTAAAGCAGCCTGCGTACTTAAACTGCCGCTGCCGCTGCAGCGACTTCAGCTGCATAATCAACTTCTTCTTTCTCAATACCTTCACCAACTGTGAACATGGTAAATGAAGCGATTGAAGCATCTTTAGATTTCAATAACTCTGTGATTGTTATTTTGTCATTTTTAACAAACACTTGATTCAACAAAGTCACTTCTTTTAAGAATTTTTTCACTGTACCTTCAGCAATTTTTTCTAACATTGCTTCAGGCTTGCCAGCTTCTGTTGCTTTTTCGATAGCAACGCGACGTTCAGCTTCTATTAATGCAACATCGATACCGTCTTCACTTAATGCTTTTGGTTTCGCTGCAGCAATGTGCATCGCAATGTCTTTACCTAGCTCGTCGTCACCGCCAACAACATCAACGATTACGCCGATTTTGTTACCATGAATATAACTAGCCACTTTACCTTCAGCCGCAATACGTACAAAGCGACGAGGCGTGATGTTCTCACCAATCTTACCTGCAAGTTGCGCACGCGTTTCTTCAACTGTAGCACCTTGCATTGGCAATGCAGCCAGTGCATCGATATCAGCAGGGTTACCTGCGTTAACAATAGCAGCTAACTTACCAACGTAGGCAAGAAAATCTTCATTTTTTGCGCAAAAGTCTGTTTCAGAGTTAACTTCAATCAATGTTGCTGTTTTGCTATCCGCTGTTAAGTTAATGCCAACAACACCTTCAGCAGCCACTCGGCCTGATGATTTGCTTGCTTTGCTACCAAAACGAACGCGAAGAATTTCTTCTGCGCGGTCCATATCTGCTTCAGCTTCTGTTAATGCTTTCTTACAATCCATCATTGGTGCGTCTGTACGCGCACGTAATTCTTTTACCATGCTCGCTGTAATTGTAACCATACTAAGCTCCTTAAATTTAATCTACAACTTGTTAAGTTAACACTTAGGGTTGTATAAGTAATTTGTTGATTTTAATGATAAAAAGCTGGGATATACCCAGCTTTTTATTAGTTGTTATTACGCTACAGGTGCGGCGTCAGCAACTTCTACAAACTCTTCTTCTTCAGCTGCAGCTTTTGCAACTTCTAATAATGCATTTTCGCGACCTTCTAATACAGCATCAGCCATACCACGCGCATACAATCTAATTGCACGGCTAGAGTCATCGTTACCAGGAATTACGTAAGCAACACCTTCTGGAGAGTTGTTTGTATCAACCACACCTACTAGTGGGATGCCTAATTTCTTAGCTTCAACAACAGCACCGTTCTCATGACCAACATCAACGATGAAGATCGCATCTGGCAAGCCACCCATCTCTTTAATACCGCCGATAGAACGCTCTAGCTTCTCAAGCTCACGCTTGTAGCCTAATGCTTCTTTTTTAGCGAACTTTTCCATGCTACCGTCTTCAATCATTGCTTCGTAGTCTTTCAAGCGTTTAATTGATTGTTTAACAGTTTTGTAGTTAGTTAACATACCACCCAACCAACGGTGATTCACATAAGAACAACCAGCGCGTTGCGCCTCTTCTTTAATGATGTCGCGTGCTTGGCGTTTTGTACCAACGAAAAGAATACGACCTTTATTAGCAGCTAATGTACGCACATATTTTTGCGCATCTTCGAATAACGGCAATGTTTTTTCAAGGTTAACAATATGAATTTTGTTACGATCACCAAAAATGTACTCAGCCATTTTAGGATTCCAATAACGGGTTTGATGACCAAAGTGAACTCCGGCCTCAAGCATCTGACGCATAGTTACAGACATAGTAATACTCCATGTAAGGGTTAAAAATTACACTTGCCCAACATTATTCACATTCCGTGAACACCCTATACGGGGCAGTGCAGTAATTTAGCTAAGCATTTATTAAAATGTTAAAATAGAAACCTTAACGCTACTTAACGGCGCGTATAATACCAAATTACGTCGTTAACATCAACTTAATTAAAACGAAACACCATTAAAAATTATGCCCATTTCTATTAACAACACAGATGATATCGCAAAAATGCGTATTGCTGGCAAACTTGCCTCAGAAGTCCTTGATTACATTACGCCTTTTGTGGTTCAAGGTGTCACCACCGATAAACTTGATAGTCTGTGTCACGATTACATTGTGAATGTGCAAGAAGCCATTCCAGCACCTTTGAACTATGCTCCAGATGGCCACACACCCTACCCCAAGTCTATTTGCACCTCTGTGAACCACCAAATTTGCCATGGCGTGCCAGGTGAAAAAGTGCTTAAAAATCGCGATGTCGTCAATCTTGACATTACCGTCATTAAAGATGGCTACCATGGCGACACCTCTCGTATGTTCCATGTGGGTGAGGTTTCTATCCAAGCCAAGCGCTTATCAGAAATCACTTATCAAGCCATGTGGATTGGAATCAAGCAAGTAAAACCAGGTGCTACTTTAGGTGATATTGGGCATGCGATTCAAACATTCACAGAAAAAAACGGCTTCAGTGTTGTCAGAGAATTCTGCGGGCATGGCATTGGTAAAAACTTCCATGAAGACCCTCAAGTATTGCATTACGGCAAACCAAATTCTGGCGTCAAGCTTAAAGAAGGCATGATTTTTACCATCGAGCCGATGATTAATGCCGGCAAGCGTGATATTAAACACATGCCAGATGGCTGGACAGTGGTTACTAAAGACCGCAGCTTATCAGCGCAATGGGAACATACCCTCTTGGTAACCAGTACAGGCTTTGAAGTGTTGACCGTGTCAGCAGGCACTCCCGCAGCACCTGAGCTACCATAAACACCAACCTTTTATACAGGACCCTCTCCTATAATGCCGTTAGAAAAAAACAAAGTATGGCGTACTGATCTTAAAGAAAAGCAAGCCCTGTTGGAACAAGATTTCTTAGAAAACAAGAACCCAGTAAGCTTACTCAAAAAACACACGAAACGCATTGATGAGTTGCTCAACTTGGTTTGGGAACAAAGTACGCTCAACAACGAAATTACGTTAATTGCAGTTGGCGGCTACGGTAGAGAAGAGTTGTTTCCTTATTCAGATATTGATCTATTGATTTTGCTGCCAGACAATGTGACTGACGAGCAAAACAAAGAAATCGAAACACTGATTGGCGCTTTATGGGATCTGGGTCTTAATATTGGTCATAGTGTGCGTACGTTACAAGAATGTATAGACGAGGCAACAAACGACCCATCTATCCAAACTAATTTACTAGAGTCGCGTTTACTTTGTGGTAGCCAAGTTATTTATACCCAGTTTTTTATTGAAGTAAAACAACAGCTTGACCCAGCCAACTTCTTAACAGCCAAAATTGCTGAACAGAATAATCGCCATGCAAAATTCAATGACACTGCCTACAATTTAGAACCCAATATTAAAGAAAGTCCAGGCGGTTTGCGCGACATTCAAACGATTTTATGGCTCGCACAAAGCCAAGGGCTTGGTAACACTTGGCTTGAACTGGCCAAAAATGGTGTTATTAGCCAAGAAGAGCTGACTGATATCAAACGGCACGAGCGTAATTTATACACCTTACGCATTCGGTTGCATTACCTCGCCAAACGTAGTGAAGACCGATTGCTATTTGATTTCCAAAACGAGCTTGCCGCTAACTTAGGCCTTGTGAATACAGAAGGTAAGCGCGCTAGCGAACAATTAATGCAAAGCTACTATCGTAGTGCGCGTTTCATCACGCTAATTAATGAAATCCTACTCAAATCCTTTGCCCTTACAAGTGCATCTAGCGAACCTATCACGGTGATTAATGAGCGATTTTTCTCGCAGCATCAATTGCTCGAAACGAGCTCTCCAGATTTATTTCAAGACAAACCTAGTGCGATTTTAGAGTGCTTTTTATTATTACAACAACACCCTGAGATTGAAGGCTTTAGTCCTTCACTGCTACGCCAATTACAAGATGCAACTAAGTTGATTACCAAGGAATTTCGCGAATCCCCTAATAACCAACAGCTGTTCTTAGCCATATTGAAACAAAAATATGGCGTACATCAAAGCTTAAGACGAATGAACCGATATGGCGTGCTAGGGAAATACATTCCAGCCTTCGATAAAATTATCGGGCAAATGCAACATGATTTATTTCATGTCTACACCGTTGATGAACACACGTTAAAGTTGCTAGGTAATTTACGCCGCTTTAGCAAGCAGCAACTGGAGCACGAGTTTCCACTATGCAGTCAACTATTTACTGACTTTGAAAAACCGCATTTACTTTATCTAGCCGCCATTTTCCACGACATTGCCAAAGGCCGTGGCGGTGACCATTCAGAGTTGGGGAAAAAGGATGCCAAGCGTTTTTGTAGTACGCACCAACTGCCCGCAGAAGATACAGAACTCATCGTTTGGTTAGTTGAAAAACACCTACAGCTATCTAAAGTCGCCCAAAAATCTGATTTATCTGACCTCGCAGTGATTGAACAGTTTGCGAATTTAATGAACGACGAAGTACATTTAACCGCACTATATCTACTCACAGTCGCTGACGTGCGCGCAACGAGTCCGTCGGTTTGGAATGCATGGAAAGCAAAACTACTAGAGAGCCTGTTTTTAGAAACGCGTCACGTACTAAATGACCCCTCGTTTACCGTTAAAAAAGCGATTGCTAAACGCCAAGAAAAAGCCAAAGTCCAACTTCAAAAATATGGTTTAGAGCCAGAAGCTTATGCTGAGTTTTGGCAGAATGCAGGAGAAGGCTATTTCTCCAAATACAATAGTAATGAAATTGCATGGCAAACAAGACGGCTAACACCACATGTGTTTACCGAAACACCGATTGTTCGAGCGCATCTAAGTCGAGATGGTGATGGCATTGAAGTCATGATTTATACGCGCAGTTATCAAGATTTATTTGCCCGCATTTGTAACTTTTTCGACCGTATTGGCTACAGTATTGGTGAGGCTAAAATCTTCACCACTAACCACAATTACGCACTTAATAACTTTATTGTCTTACATGAAACGACAACAGAAATCAGTTACACCGGATTACTTAAGCATATTGAAGAAAATTTATGCGACAAAATTATCAAGACGGTAGATGTAGAAGAACCAATTAAAGGCCGTGTTGAGCGCCAAGTGAAGCATATGCCAATCACAACAAAAGTAATGTTTGATGCGCTACCAGACGGCTCTCATCAAATGCTCGACATCATTGCCTGTGACCAGCCTGGCTTGCTAGCTAATATCGCCTTCATTTTGATCGAACACAACGTCAAAGTGCATAATGCCAAAATTAACACCTTAGGCAACCGTGCTGAGGATACCTTTTTGATTTCAGATCACAATGACCAAGCATTGACTGGCGATAAAATGCAGCAGTTACAAGAGGCTTTGTTGCAACTTTAAACACCTTGATCTGAAAACAAAAAAGCCTAGCATTTGCTAGGCTTTTCTTTTAACTCTTAATCAATTTAAGAGTGTTTGTAGTGCTTTTTCAGCTGTTTAACAACTTCCCAATTAGATTTCAGTCCTTTTGGAAACACCACTAAGTCACCAGCTTTTACAACCACCTTCTCACCACCTTCTGGATATACATGAAACTCGCCTTCTAATACATAAGCAGTTTCTGTCATATCAAAATCAAGTGGAAATTTTGATGGAGAACAATCCCAAGTAGACCAGCTAGTAACGCCTAGCTCTTTTAACTTTTCTTCTGATGGATTGTGATCTAAAACGATTTGACTCATTGTTAATTCCTTATAATTATATATATGGTGACAGCTAAATAAAAAATGTCGCATCATTAGCGATAACTTAGAATAGCTCCCGCTGGAAATTATACAACAAGTTCTAGTGAGTTGAAGCTCATAAATATGACATTTAACTATATTGATACATTCATTTATACAAGCAGATCATCATCAAACTTGCATTTCAATTACTTCTTAAAGTCCTTTTATATCATACCATCTCTCAGACTAGCCTCATCTTTTTCAGAAAAGCCAGTAATTATGGTATGAGTGTTCCTAATGAGTACTGCGCTCAAAGCAGCTAATGACTCACCAATTAAGGCAGTAACCTTTATATAGAATATCCGGCAAGAAAACCAAGTAAAGCGGTAACAATCATCAACGTCCATACATGATCTTTTGCATAAGAATTTGTCATCTCAACAGCAATTTTTTCTTTATTCAGCAAGTCTTGTTCTGATGCACGAAGCTTTTCTTTTGTCGTCTTCACCTTTTCCATTAATGTTTCTTGTAAAGCTGCAATCTCTGCACTGGTTTTCCCCTTAGCTTCATCTAGAACTACTTCTAAATCTGATAATACAAGCTTGACATCTTTCATTAATTTTTTATTAGCATCTAACATTATGTTCCCCTTTTTTGAAGCAATCTAGTTTTCATCATATAGAGTTACTCATTAACCGTATGTACAATCAACACCTATAGATTATAACCGTTACTTAACCGAATCAAAGCATTTCAGAGTAGCCAATCAAACCAACCATCAATTTAAATAATCCATATGTTAGTCAAGAAAGTAGCCGTTTAAGATGGTAATAGTGGTGCCAATCAGCTACTGTAATAACAGTAACCTCATGCTCAATACCCAATTGTAAATGCTGCCTTAATTGATTAGAAAAAACTTGATTGTGTACAGTACGGATTGAATAAAGGCAGAAGCAGCTATCGAAAGGTCTTATTGTAGCGCACTAATCTAAGTTTCTTGTGCCAATCTGCGCCCATAAATTTTCACTCATCAGCCTGCAGTTGTTTCCATTTTTAGTTTGGCTGCAGAGGACTTTTTAAGTGAAGCCTCAAATGCATCAACCGGTACCGGCTTACCAAACAAATAGCCTTGAAATTGCAAACAACTCTTTTTCATAAGCAGCTGCCTTTGCTCCTTAGTCTCTACCCCTTCAGCAATCACCCCTAAATTCAAACTATGCGCCATGGCGATAATCGTACTTACGATAGCAAGATCACTTTCGTCGTCAGTAATGTCACGCACAAATGACTGATCGATTTTCAATTGTGAGAAAGGGAGTTTTTTTAGATATTGCAGTGATGAGTAACCGGTACCAAAATCATCTAATGAGAAGGAAACACCTATCTTACTTAGTGCATTCATCTTATTAATAATGTTATCAATATCCTTGACCAACATACTCTCCGTGAGTTCTAGCTTGAGTTTTGTTGAGTCAATGCCGTGATGCTGTATTGTTTTTTGTACTTGTGTCACAAAATTTTCTTGATAAAGTTGTTTGGCACTAACGTTCACCGACAGTATGAAGTGTTTTCTATGTGAATTTTTCTGCCAAATGGCCAGTTGAGCGCAAGCCGTGTCTAACACCCATTGTCCAATGGGTAAAATCAGTCCTGATTCCTCTGCTAGCGGAATGAACTGTAGAGGTGGGATCATATTGCGTTCAGGATGCTGCCAGCGTATTAAGGCTTCTGCCCCCAATGGACGACACGTACTATCCACCTGAATTTGGTAATACAGCTGAAACTGTTGTTGCTCTATAGCTTGGCGTAACTCACGTTCCATCTGAACTCGATTAGAGATGATTTCTTGCATTTTTGGGTCGTAAAAACGGATGGCATTACCTCCTGCATTTTTTGCTTGATACATAGCAATATCCGCTTGCTTGATGATGGTGTCTGGTTCTGTTTTATAATCACTAAGTAGCGTGACCCCTATACTCGCAGTGCAGCAATACTCATATGTGCCCAGTTGATAAGGTTTGCTCAATGCGTTCAATAATTTTCTAGCAATCATTTTGGTTTGCACTGGCGCTTCAGTGGGCTGGTCACTTAAGTCTTCTAGTAAAACGATAAATTCATCGCCACCTAAACGTGCTACGGTATCGCCACCTCGCATGTGGTTGCTGAGACGATTTGCGACCTGTTTTAGCAGAGCATCACCCATATCATGTCCCAATGAGTCATTGAGAGATTTAAATTGGTCAAGATCTAAAAACAGTACAGCGCCACTTCTGCTTCTGCTTGTAGCAGACAAGGTTTGTTTAAGCCTATCCATTAACATGCTACGATTAGGTAGGTTTGTCAATGTGTCATAAAATGCTAGATCCTTGATTTTATCCAAGGCGGCTTTTCTATTGGTAATATCGATCAAGGTGGCGACATAATTAGTGACAACACCCTTAATATCCTTCACTGCTGTAACGCTTAGATGAAGTGGATATATTTCACCATTCTTACGCTTACCCGTAGTTTCACCTGTCCACATGCCGATGTTATTGATAGTCTCCCAATTCTTGGTGTAGAAAGTTTCATTATGAGAATCTGGCCTAAGTAGCTCAAATTTTTGGCCTATGGCATCTTTAGCGGTGTAACTCGTAATATGAGAACTTGGCTTAAGTAGCTCAAATTTTTGGCCTATAGCATCTTCAGCGGTGTAACTCGTAATATCGGTAAAGGCTTTATTAATACGTCGGATCACGGCATTGGCATCAGTGATAAACATGCCTTCTTGAGACTCGAAAATGGTGGCAGTTAACGCCAAATCTGCATCGCGTGCCGCGGCAAAAACACCTGCAACCTCACCCTTTTCATTGTAGTACACACTAGCGTTATAGATTACATCGGTGATTTTGCCAGATACATGACGGATCGCGAGCGGATAGTCGGTGACATAGCCTTGCGAGACTACTTGCTCGTATCCATTACGGGCTTCTTCAGGATCGGTGAAGTAGTCAGAAAAGTCACTGCCAATGAGGCTGGCGCGGTCGACACCCGTGACCTTCTCTGTCGCCGTGTTTATGTCTGTAATCTTACCTTCGACACTCATGACGACCAATGGGTCTAAGCTTGCTTCAATCAGACTACGAGAATATTGCGAGGCGGTTTGCATTGCTTCTTCTGCGCGTCTACGCTCGGTCACATCGCGTGCCGAGGCAAAGACTTTCAGTACATTGCCTTCGAGGTCTTTGTATACACTGGCGTTATAGAGTACGTTGGTGATCTTGCCAGATACATGACGGATCGCGAGCGGATAGTCGGTGACATAGCCTTGCGAGACTACTTGCTCGTATCCGTTACGAGCTTCTTCAGGATCGGTGAAGCAGTCAGAAAAATCACTGCCAATGAGACTGGCGCGGTCGACGCCCGTGACTTTCTCTGTTGACGTGTTCACGTCTGTAATCCTACCTTCGGCACTGATGGTGACCGAGGGTTCTAAGCTCGATTCAATCGGACTACGGGAATATTGAGAGGTGGTTTGCGTCGCTTCATCTGCGCGTTTCCTACGTAGGTATTGCAATATCTGATTAATAAATATAGCTATTCTCGCATATTTTTATTACTTGCTCTGAAGCATGGCATACATCTTGTGCCAATGCAACTACTTCAGTTTATGTGAGGTTGAATGTGAGGTTGAATGTTAGGTTTAAATAAAAAAAGAAAAAGGTAAGACCTGACACCTTTTACTATTTTCTCGTGTCAGTGATTACAACACTTACGTGGAGCCGCTGTTTCGGATTGCTAAATGTCGCCCTGAGTTTACCGTCAAGGGCTTTTCCGCGCTGGAGACTGCTCGGGAGTGGAAAAGCTGACAATGATGGCACCTTTTTTCTACGGCAATTATTGCCGTTAGATCGGTCGAACCACAGTCAGCCACAACGACTTCATAGGGTATGTCCAAGACAAGGTCGGTTCGATCTAAAGCATCCAGCGTTAAACCTAGGCACTTAGGCACTGCGTATGGATAACGAAAGAAATTATGAGGAGGTAGGAGTTACTTACTCAGAAGACTAGGACATTGAAAGATCACTCGATTTAAATATCTGGTACGTTTATAAAAAAACCTGACAGTTCAACGTCAGGCTTTTTTAAACTGGCTTTAGGCCGCTTGCATTAAAACAATCAGGCCGATGGCGGCATGATCACGGTGTCAATCACGTGGATCACGCCATTTGTACATTCGATGTCTGTCTTGACAACAGTCGATGCGTCATTGAGCTTAACGCCGTCAGTGGTGCTGACTTTGATGTGGGCACCGTTAACAGTAGTGGCTTCCTTGCCGTCCATTGTCATCACGTCAGCAGCCATGACTTTACCGGCCACAACGTGATAGGTCAAAACACCCTTCAGCTTTGTAATGTCAGCCAGCAAAGCCTCGACCGTACCAGCCGGCAAATTGGCAAAAGCTTCATCGGTAGGCGCGAACACCGTGAATGGGCCTTCTCCTTTAAGTGTAGGGACGAGACCAGCGGCTGTAACAGCAGCTGCCAAAGTAGTAAAAGAACCTGCCGTAACAGCTGTATCGATGATATCTTGCAT
>JBLIIL010000012.1:0-47371 GCA_047634755.1 Methylophilaceae bacterium | reverse complement strand
CTATCAGGGAAATCGATATACCACCCTATATCTGTCGTCAAATCCACACCACTATTGGTACCACTTACACGCTCATCCGATTTTGTTACATCTGCATTCGGTACAATGGTTTGCGGAACAATTCCAGCAATATTACGTGGGTTGTTATACACCGGACCAGTGTCACCCTCATTTGCGACATCCTTAAGCGCATATAAACTTTGTGTGCTGAATTGAGAAGTATCTAGGTCAGTTGTTTCTAAGTATTTACCGGTACCAACAAAAACAACTTTTATCTTGCCGACTAAACCGAGCGCAGGTGGCGTCATAACAGTCTGTGCAGTATCATTTGCATTTTTTAGCTGCGCGAAATGCAACACTGAATTTGCAGTAGAATCAATATTGAAGCGCCAAACATCCCCATTCAAGTCACCTCCATACACATATTTTGCTATGTTATTGACTTCACCATTGTCAGAATATGCACTTATTTTTGCTAATCCACTAGGAGAGGAAACTGATCCAGACCCTGTTGAAATAGTAGCCAATCGCGTGCTTGTTACAGCATCTATGACATATAAATACCCTTTCCCATCGCCAGTATTAAACTGTAATTGAGGTGTGGTAGTTGGTTTGAACTCTGTACTTCCTGTGCTTGAATAAAAAGTATCATTATCAGGAATGTTATTGTAGCCAGATGTAAATAGTACAACCCATTTTTCATCACCACTTCGTTTGGTCACGATTGGATTGCCATAGGTATAACCTAAGTTATTGAGACCTGTATCCGAAGTTGGATCAATTTCCCATAACAATTTAGGTGTATCAGGGTCGGTAATATCCAAAGCAAAATAGCCACGTCCACCAGCATCTAAACCTGCAACCAATACTGTTCGCCAATCACTAGCTATTGCAGTTGCGCAATTTGCCACACAGATATCTGAAACCTCCACATCACCATTGACATAATACTGATGATTCTCACTGTAGTTACTATCGGCTAACTGCCATAAGTTAGGAATGACTGCAGATGGCACAAATGCCCACTTTTCTTTTAAGGTAGTAGAGTCAAAGGCATGAAGCATTCCATCATTCGACCCAACGTACACTCTACCCTCGCGAGTTGCTTTCGCAAGCTTGAAGTCTTGATAGCCAGAATCTCCATAACTAAACGTAGGCTTACCAATAAATGTCGGCTTAGAGTCAATCAAGTCTCCTAAGATGGCTGTACGTTTGCGGAATAACTGATTTTCATCTAAAGGTGCATTTAATTCATACGTTGCATCCCCTTTTAAATAACCGACTAAATTATCTCCAGTCAAGTTGGGTAACTGTGCTGCATTATAAGGAGGGCCTTGGGTAAGGTTTGCTTGCAAAAAGCTAGCGGAATAATTAAGTGCCTGATTAGCCGTTAAGTTACTAAATGTAAAATCAGCCATCGCGTTAGCTTTATTCATATAAACGGTTCTAGGCCCTGCAAGCATCTGTTCTTTAAGCGCACCATCACAACTTGCATAAACTTGCTCACGACATTCCGTACCAATTAAGGTTGTGGTACACAAAGCTTGGTCAGTGATATCTTGTGTCACACATTCATACCTACCCAAACCATCTGGCTCAATAACACTTGGTGAACTACAATTACCCACAGGAACGACATCTTCTACACACACTTGGGCATCCTTACCGATACTGCCATCATTTACATCAATAAGCCGTCTTTCCAGATTGCCTTTCCAATAACCGGTTGTATAGCTCGCTACATAAGCATAATTATCACCTGCTACTGGGTTTAAGGTACTCGTAGCTGCCGCAGCACCTGTGCCAATGCTGGCTTTAATCAGAGAAATCGCTTCCCGCAATTGCTCAATCAAGTCACTTGTTTTTTTAGCGCTGAAATAACGCCCATCTCCATTTACTGCAGCATGCCACACATCGTCTACTGTACTTTCCGTATTATCCACAATTTGTGGCCATTGCTTTGTACCGTCATAAATCTCTTTAAAATCTCCAGCCACATTAGGTCCATAATCAGCGTCATAAGCCAATGTACCATCCACGCCCAAGCCTAACGTAAACGTCACCATCGTCTGCTCGCGATTTAATAAAGGTGTGGTTCCTGTAGTATCGCAGACATTTTCGCCTAATGCGCCAATGCAATTATTGTAAGTACCATCTCTCAAGTCGGTATCCCGATAGTACTTAGCAATATCCGCTAGCGTATTGCTACTCGTATTCGATCCTTGATACTTACCTTTTTCTGACACATCATTATCTTGGTCACTCATACCGCCACCATTTAATTTTAATCCAGCCGCACTATTCCACTTACCATCTGTCGTCAGCAATGTAAAGTTATCTTGGCATTCATATTGAACTGGGTCACTAAACACATTGTTCAAGTTATACTTTTTAGCGTATATCTGTCCCGATTTACTCAATGCATCACGCAAAGGTGTACCACCATACCAATCGGGCACGATAGAAAACAACATCTTGTACCAAGTCGCCTTTTTAGCGCCTAAGAAGTCTTCGAAATCAACGGCTTTATTTGTACCAGCATTAATCGTCATAAAGCCCATTCTCAGGTCTTCCCCTATGGTGTCAAACGCAATGCTGGTAGCGGATTTAATCAACTGCATACGCGTACGGTAATAGGTATACCAGTTGGCATAATTAGTCATTTCCTCGTTATACGTACAAGTGCTCGCTAGACAATCAGTCCGATCAGAGGCTTTGGCTGTTGTACCGGGAAAATGATAACTATTATTGGTTCGCACAATATCAACAGTGACTCGGTTAGTGGCAGGCACCCCACCAGGCTCAGCAAATCCTGTGGCAGTATAGTCAATATACCCACTATATTGCACGTTTGGTGTGCCAGTAACAGGGCCTGGCGCATAAATCGTCACGACATTTCCTGATCTTGAAGCTGAATACCCAGAAACAGTACAATTGCCTCGCGCTGAATTCGTACAACTATCTATTTCACTTTCCACACGGCTCGCCAGCGTATTTGTATTATAATTCTTTCCAGTGCGACCATCCATAATTTGCTGTCCGTTGATGGTGATGCCATCAACTCTAAGCCAATACACCCAGTTAAAGGTAATCGTTGCTTGTGTTGGAAGGATCACGGCCGAAACAGGTACGCGCATATTAACAAAGGCCCCCGTCCTCACTGATTGGCAAGCATTATCAGCAGGTAATGCCGCACTTGTCGCTACTGAAGCGGCGTTACACCATCGAATACGTGCAGGATGAGGGTGTGTGTTGGTTGGAACAGCACTAGACACACAGACTCTTAAATCAACTTGTGTACAGTATTCATTCGGCACTGAAGCCGTATATTGTGGATTGCTCGCTTCCACACCTTGGTATTCGATACCTCCTGTTTCCAGGTCATTTACACTGCTGTTGTATGTATTGTTACTAATGAATGAATTATTTTTAACGCTTTTCCAATTAGGCTTGCTTTGCCACCCTGCCCCTGTTGCCGTGTTCATCCCTGTTTGACTTGGATAGGTCGTTGCATCTCGCGCACCGGTACTTGTGTAAGTCGTTGGTGGGTCATAACGTACAGCTGGGTTATAAGCTAGTCTATTGTAGCTGGCATCATTATGATAGGTCACACCAGGATGAGTGGTAATATTATAGTTATAATAATAATGAACATCTGCAGTCCAATCAGGCATGTAATCCCATTCCATACTTTTCGAATCATCCAACACATAAAGCATATTAGGTTTTACTTTTTTAGGGCCGTTATTCGATAGTGGTGTCGTCGAGATATCCAATGGGTCCTCTGCCTGCGCTAGCTCAGAAAATACAAACATTGCACCCAATAATATAATCAGTGCAAAAACAGGTAATTGATTTCTATAAATATATTTCATATTATTCTCCTAATATGCATATACTTGGCTATAACTTTGTGTATTTTTAGGGCCAGTCACACGCACAGTAATACGGTAAATTGGACTGTCACCACTAGGTAGTTTTGCACCAGCCTCTGATGCAGACTTAACCCCTTTATCAGGGTCTAAACTTGATTTTCCCATTAAGCATTTATTCGTTTTATCATTTGCAGGCTTTGCTGCTTTAGAACACATACGCTCAATAATATAATTAATCTGATTCTGACTAGCTGTTTCTACCCCTGCTGTGATCCCCGACCCTGTTGCCACAGCGCTATAGGTGTTCCATGTATTATTATTTCTAAGATCAGCCGAATCATCTAGATCCACCCCTGCACCATCTATACTGCCATACGTAGCGTAGTAACCACTGGCTTTAACATTGTTATTAAAAACACTTAAGCCAGTATCTGATTGTGTTTTTAACCAAGCCAAAGCAGACTCACCGCCTCGGCTCGAAGAAACCAATGCACTCTGTTGAAATGATAAATTGCCGGCAATCATTGAATTGGTATCCACATTACGAATCAGTGCTGCGGCTGCTAAAGACATCACCATCAGTGCAACCAAAGCAATAAACAGAACAATGCCTTGCTGATATTGCTTCTTTAAATAAGCGTTCTGTTTTTTCATTTAACCGCTTCCCATGACCAAAGCACATTTTTCAAAGGCACTACCGTTGAAACGACCCGATATCGATATCTTTTCCAAAAAAGTGGATCGGCAGCAGACACATCAATATCAACGGTTGTTGTGCCAGTATCCATCCATGCCTTGGGTGCCACAGGTGTTACATCACTTTTTTCTTTCAGTCCATTTTTAAGCACCAATGCCACCCTAATCGCTTTAATCCGATTGCGTACTGGCGCAACAGGTGCCGCCCAAGTGCCATCAGGCTCTACCCACCCAGCTGGAAGTACTTCATTATCTCCGGGCGTGTTAGATGTGCCATACTGTGCTTGCATATTCACCACCCCTGAAACAATAGGGTCGCCATTCAATAACAATTCATTATTGCTAATTTCATAAGTATTAGAACCCCAGCCACCCATACAGGCTAACTTCGGTAGATTATTGGGATCTCCAACGCTCAGGGGGTCTAAAACAGCGGGCACTGAGTCAATTCTGATATAACTATTCTCATCTCCAGTAGTATCATTAGTCGGCTGTTGCGCAATATCTGCAAAACCACAGACATCGTTACTAATTATCATCACTTGATTTACCGTATTGTTGTTAGTAATCGCATCCCCAGTCACTTTATACTTCGCCTTATAAGTGGCATTGCTCATTTCAAGGTCACTACCACAGCCAATATTATTGGAGACCAACATACCGGGGGAAATTGTTGGATTTGATGGGTTAACAATGTTAATCGGCACTGCACCTGCACCACTGGTGCTATACCGCACAATAACCTTATCACTCCCATTCTCCCCTGTTCCTTGCTCAATCTCTACAGGGTATATATCCATATTTGGCGTCGTACATCGAAGAATATTATTGTCAAAATCAGCATTTGGCATCGGCAAACCAAAGCCTGCTGTATCCAAACTGCGCTTCAAATGCATAAGTGCTATTGCACCATTGGTTTGTGCATCGGCTGTACCAGACGTGCTGCGTTTCTGACCTTCAAAGACCGAAAAAGTCTGCATAACGGCCAGCGTTGCAAACAAACCAATCACCAACCCAACCAACAGTTCTATCAAACTAAAGCCCGTTTGTTGTCTATTAAAATATTTAGCTACCATTAATTCAGACCCTCCACTCGTGCAGTCGTCTCATAAGCATGCTGAGCTCCCCCTGGTAAGGTCCAGTTAACCGTTATCGTTACATCACGATTAGCATTCACTGCCACTGTCAACTGCCCCCCAGGCAGTTGTGGTACAGCGCTACCTGCCACAACATGCCCTGCTAGATTGTCCGTGCCTGTTAACCACACTTCTGACAATTTATCTTGTGCAACAAATGTAGCCTCTGCGCGATATTTAGCCTCATCAGTATTTTTAATCATTGCCGCTTGCAAACCAGCAAGTGCTAGCACGCCAAATGAAAAAACTAATACTGCAATTAATGCCTCTAATAGCACTACCCCTTTTTGGGATTTAGGGAGTTGTGTTGCCGGTAACGATGTTGAATATGGTTTCATATTATATTCCTAAGGACCGGGACAACGCCGCGGGTCAGTAGCATCCGCCCCTGTCTTGGGTAGTTTAGGGTCACAGCTTCTAACTGCACCGCCTGCGCTAATAACAATCTGCAATTGACGCCTCGTAATCGTGGTGTCGGTGCTATCAACAGTAATTATTGCCGCACCGCCTGGGCTAGTCATCACACCAAACCCACTAAATATATACGGTCCTCTCTCGCCTGCTGGTGCTGTTGCTGTCGTTTCTCCTGAGGATCCATCACTCTCTGAACGAGTTTGAATCATGTCACTTGCTAAACCAGATGCACACTTCCCTGCTGGCGTCGGTTGCACACAGACATTCCATGCAGAAGACGTTCCACCACCCAACTCAAGCTGTACCGGCCTATTTCGACTCACTGCCTCAGCTCGTGCAACTTGAAAACCAGACACAATCGCATCAGTCGCACTTTTAATCATGCTGTTTTGTATCATTTGCTGATAGCTGGGGATAGCCAAAGAAGCCAATACAGCGAACAACACAGTCGTAATCATTAACTCAATTAATGAAAAGCCCTCTTGTTTTAACTGATGCACTAACATGAACCTTGTTTACTGGTTAGCCAGCAATCAGTTCCTGTAGTCCCATCATATGTTGATGTTCTTGCATTATTTTCATCCACAGTAAAATCAAAGCCAGTCATATCGCCCGACCCAGCGGCACTTAATCTATATGTTGTTGCTGATGTGTTCGCCGCGACACAAGAGTATGTGAAATTTTGACCTGTTGTACCTGTACATATTGCAGCACATGCATCATTTGTATAATCCCGCCAATCTTGGAAACACTGCTCCATCCTAATCCGCATATCAGCCAAGTTCGCCATTGCTTCCGCAGCTCTACCACGGTCAACATAACCGTCATAGCTAGGAAGGGCAATGGAAGCGATAAGGCCGATAATTGCCACCACAATCATTACCTCAATTAATGTAAATCCTTTTTGCATTGCTTTTATCATCTTCATTTCAACACCCTTTTATGGTGAGTTAATCATGCCAAAGTCTATTGTGCACTGTCTAGCGTTATCCGACAATCGGTCTTAACCGCAGAATGAGCGACAAAAAGCACTTCGCTTTTGCTTGATGAGACAGTGCTTGATGAAACAGAAGATGATAAAATGTGATCTTAACTTTTTAAGTTTGTCACATCATTATGTTTAAAACATGCTCGACCATCCTAATGCTCGCTATTTACACATCCCTTATCGGCTGCGGCACGCCCGGACCTTTGTATATTCCTGAGCAACGCTATCCACTACCAACGCAAGATGAAGTGCAAGAAGCACCAGCTGAGACACTGAAAGTGACACCTGAAGAAACATCGAAGGTGACACCAAGAGTGTCGCTGAAAATGACTCCAGAAATAAAACCTGACAATAAAGCAATCAAAGAATAAAGAAAGTCTAAAGATACCTCCGTGAATTTTTTTGAATTGAAAAGTGGCGTATTACACGCTGAAAATGTCGCCCTAACTGACATTGCCGAACAATATGGAACGCCATGCTATGTGTATTCAAAGCAAGCGCTTACACAGGCTTTTAATGATTTTCAAGCTGGTCTGTCCACTACTGACCACTTAATCTGCTTCGCGGTTAAAGCGAATCCGAACATTGCCGTGCTGAATGTCTTTGCACAATTAGGCGCTGGTTTCGACATTGTTTCTGGTGGCGAGCTTGCGCGCGTATTAGCCGCTGGTGGGGATCCTAAAAAAGTCGTGTTTTCTGGTGTCGGTAAAACAGCAGACGAAATGCGTGCTGCATTAGATGCTGGGATTCTTTGCTTTAACGTAGAGTCAGCTAGCGAGTTGATTCGTTTAAACCAAGTAGCTGAGAAAATGGGTAAAGTAGCACCCGTTTCTTTACGTGTGAATCCAAATGTGGATGCTAAAACACACCCTTATATCTCCACAGGTTTGAAAAACAATAAGTTTGGCGTGGCGATTGAGGATGCAGTTTCCGTTTATCAAAAAGCAGCGATAATGCCTAATATTGCAGTTCATGGTGTCGATTGTCATATTGGTTCACAAATCACCGAAATCGCGCCGTTTATCGATGCATTAGATCGCGTACTGAGCTTAGTCGAGGCATTAGAAGGCCATAAGATTCATATTTCACATATTGATGTGGGTGGCGGTATTGGCATTACTTATGATAATGAGACGCCGCCTGAATTCAAGCAATACACACAAGCTATTCTAGAAAAACTGAATAAAAAACAAGTTAAACTATTGTTTGAGCCAGGTCGCGCACTCGTTGGTAATGCAGGCGTACTATTAACCAAAGTGGAATACCTCAAACCAACTGAGAGCAAAAACTTTGCGATTGTTGATGCCGCCATGAATGATTTAATGCGCCCTGCTTTATATGATGCCTATCACGACATTGTGCTCGCGCAAACTCGTGGCGGTGAAAAAACCGTGTATGAAATTGTTGGCCCAGTATGTGAAACAGGTGACTTTTTAGGTCATGACAGAGCCTTGAACTTGCGAGAAAATGACGTATTGGTGGTTAAATCAGCAGGTGCCTATGCCATGAGTATGGCTAGCAACTACAATACTCGTGCTAGAGCGCCAGAAATTATGGTTGATAATACCCAATGCCACATCGTAAGAAAACGTGAGCACATCACTGATTTATTTGCATTAGAATGTAAAGTTCCTTAAACAACTTCCATAAGTGCCGCCTTATTGGTTGCATCATTGGCTCCTAACCGTTAAATTAACGTTTAGGAGTATTTACTCTTAAAATACGATTAATATAATTAGAAAGCTCAGGGAGATTTACATGAATAAATTTGCACTTGCTTTAATGACAGCATTATTTTTAATTGGTTGTGCCTCTACAGGTGGTGGTACTTTACCTGAATTTGCACCATATGATGCACCAGCATATGAGCCATTGCCAAGCATGGTTCCAGCAGGTTAAGACGGAAAGAATTAAAAAAAGCGAAGTTAAACTTCGCTTTTTTTAATTCTGCTTTAACTGCTACTAATCAAATACTACCGTTTTGTTCGCATAGGTTAGTACACGATGATCAATATGCCAACGGACCGCTCTTGAAAGCACAATGCGCTCTAAATCTCGCCCTTTTTGTAGCAAATCTTCCACTTGGTCTCGATGCGATATTCTCGCAATGTCTTGCTCAATAATCGGCCCCTCATCCAAATCCTCCGTCACATAGTGTGCGGTTGCTCCGATTAACTTAACGCCACGCTCAAATGCGCGATGATAAGGTTTAGCACCAATAAATGCTGGCAGGAATGAGTGATGAATATTAATAATCATTTTCGGGTACTGAGCGACAAAATTAGATGACAGTATCTGCATATAGCGTGCTAACACGATCAAATCAATGTTGTATTCATCAAACAGGGCAAACTGCGCATGTTCTGCTTCCACCTTTGTGTCTTTGGTCACAGGGATATGATGAAAGGCAACACCATAAAAATCGGCCAATGCTTTTGTATCCAAATGATTACTAATAATCAACGGTATGTCGCAAGCCAGCTCACCTTGTTGATGGCGGTGTAACAAATCAGCTAAGCAATGATCATATTGTGAAACCATGAGCGCCAAACGTGGTTTATGCGCAGAGCGTTTGAGCTGCCACTGCATGTTAAATTGCGTCGCTATCGCTTCAAACTGCTTTCCAAAAGCAGCCTCGTCTAGACTAAACTGCTCCAAATCCCACTCAATACGCATTAAAAACAAACTATTTTCCGCATCTTGATGTTGGTCTGCGTGTAAAATATTCGCATTGTGTTGATGCAAAAAATTGGCAACAGTCGCAACAATGCCTTTTTCATCGGGACAAGTAATGAGTAATGTGGCAGTGTTTTTCATGCTATCTTTTTAATCGTTTAAACTAGCATAATTATACCCGAAGCCGTTTTAGTTACTGCACTACACTACAAAACTGTAGTGATAATCCCGCTTTTAATCATGTACTATATGCAATATGACAAAACTAGAAAAAAATACTGAGGCTGATATTGTTCTTGCTAACCCACGTGGCTTCTGTGCTGGCGTAGATCGCGCCATCATTATCGTTGAACAAGCTCTAGAAAAATTTGGCGCACCTATTTATGTACGCAACGAAGTGGTTCATAACAAATTTGTTGTCGATGAATTACGTGAAAAAGGCGCTATTTTTATTAAAGATTTAGATGTCATCCCTAAGGGCAGTACAGTCATCTTTAGTGCTCATGGTGTTTCTAAAGCCATACGCGCCGAAGCAGAAGCACGTGGACTTACCGCATTTGATGCGACCTGCCCACTCGTCACCAAAGTCCATATTGAAGTCTCAAAAATGCGAAAAAATGAAATGGAAATCGTCATGATAGGTCATAAAGGGCACCCCGAGGTAGAAGGAACAATGGGGCAATCGGAGGGGGGTATGTATTTAGTTGAAACACCTGAAGATGCTGAGAAACTTGAAGTGAAAGACGTCAATAAACTGGCTTATGTTACGCAGACAACGCTTTCCATGGATGATGCCGCGCAAGTGATTCAAGCACTCAAGCATAAATTCCCTACCATTCAAGGTCCAAAAAGTGATGACATTTGTTATGCCACTCAAAACCGTCAAGATGCCGTAAAAATCATGGCGAAAGATTGCGACTTAGTGATTATTGTCGGCTCACCCAATAGCTCCAACTCTAATCGCTTACGTGAAGTCGCTGAAAATCAGGGTGTAGAAGCTTATATGGTCGATAATGCTAGCTTTCTGAAGCCAATATGGTTAACTAACAAAAAGAAAGTCGGCGTTTCTGCAGGGGCATCTGCACCTGAGGTGCTAGTAAAGGAAGTCATTGCTACGCTGCAACAATTAGGTGCGCAAAATGTCAGTGAGCTAGAAGGTGTTATCGAAAGTGTGATCTTCAAATTACCCAAGGATTTAACTTCTGCCAAAAAACAATAAAACACCGATTTCTGCGCTCATCCTGATTCACACAACTGATTTACAAGTGCTGCTAATGGAGCGCGCAGACAAAGTCGGCTTTTGGCAATCCGTCACGGGGAGCATTGAAGGCGACGAAACAGCTTATGAAGCGGCCATTCGAGAAGTGGCTGAGGAGACGGGGCTGAGCGCGCTGGATTACGACTTTCAAGATTGGCAAGTAGCCAACACTTATGAAATCTATCCGCATTGGCGCCACCGCTATGCAGATGGTGTCACTGAAAATGTAGAGCATTTATTTGGGCTAACATTACCAGCGTCTTTAGATGTCACACTAGCGCCTGATGAACATGTACGCTTCGAATGGGTGGATTGGCGTGTAGCGGCGCAGCGTGTTTTTTCGTGGACCAATGTGGATGCTCTGAAAAGACTCGGTGAAAAGCATCAATTGACGCTTTAGCCATTTCCATTATCAATCACATCGTTATAAAATCAATCTTTAGAAAAGTGAAGCCTCAAACACATTATGCAAGCACAAGCCGTCCCAATTAAATTCGATAGTTTTCAATCTAAAAAAGATAATAACTGCCAAGCCGCACTCTTGTTGCCCGTGAAAAACTCGGAAAACTTTTGGTCATTCTAGACCATCATTATCAGCATGAAAATGTGTACCGCCATGCCGATTTCTCAGGCGATTCATTAAAGCTTGCTAAATATTATGATAATTTAGACGCTGAATTTATTGTGTTCTTAGGTGTGCACTCTATGGCAGATGTGGCAGATATTTTAAACCGTCCAGAACAAAACGTTATCCTGCCTGATTTAGCGGCTGGCTGCTCAATGGCTGATATGGCGAACTTAACCAAGGTAGAGCGTAGCTATTGCGAACTGAACAAAGTGCTCGACTTTGACGAAACCATTATCCTAATCACTTACATTAATTCTGCTGCTGATTTAAAAGCCTTTTGTGGCGAGCATGGTGACATTGTCTGCACCAGTATAAACGCACCAAAAATCTTAGACTGGGGTTTTAAACATCGCGAAAAAGTGTTGTTCTTCCTAGATCAAAACTTAGGTCGTTGGACAGGTCGTAAAATGGGCATTCCACTAGAGGAAATGCCGATTTGGGATCCAGACTTACCAATGGGTGGCTTAACTGAAGAGAAAATTAAAAATGCCAAAGTACTACTGTGGAAAGGTCATTGTGCTGTACATCAAATGTTCCGCCCACAAAGCATAGAACAGTTTAGAAAAGAGCACCCAGATGGACAAGTTATTTCCCACCCAGAATCACCATTTGACGTGTGCTTAAACTCAGACTTTGTTGGCTCGACTGAAAACATTCTCAACACCATTAAAGCGGCTGAACCTGGCACTAAATGGTTAGTAGTCACAGAACTGAACTTAGTCACTCGCTTGGCTGAAGAAATGAAAGCAGAAAATAAACACGTACAATTTATGAGTCATGTTATCTGTGAATGCTCAACCAAGGCCAGGATTAATCCTCAGCATTTGGCTTGGTGTTTAGAGAACTTAATCAAGGATAATATTGTGAATCAAATTACCGTGCCTGCTGAAGAGGCGGTACTAGCGAAACTCACTTTAGACCGTATGTTAGCGGCGTCATAAACAAATGACCGTCTCATCAAACTGCGCACTGTGTCAGCCCAGCACCAACCTGATTTTATGGCAAGATGACTTTTGTCGTGTTGTATTATTGAATGATGCAGACTACCCAGCTTATTGCCGTGTAGAACTAAAAGCACACGTCAAAGAAATGACAGATTTAGCACCAACTGACCGCGCTCGTACAATGAAAGTCGTATTTGCCGCAGAAACCGCGCTACGTGAAGTAGTCGAGCCAGATAAAATCAACCTGGCTAGCTTAGGTAATAAAACACCACACGTACATTGGCATATCATCCCACGCTTTGAAAATGATAAACACTTTCCGAATAGCCATTGGGGTGAAGCCAGACAAGCTGGCAATCCTCCACCACTTTCACTGGCTGTATTAGCTCCTCTGAAAACACAAATGGCAGAACGTATTACTTGTGCCTTAGTTGGCGAATCTGATTAAAGCAAGTTAGTCGACTAATAACCGTTCGACGACTTTGTCATTGATGAGGTGACTCTCAATGATTTCATCAATATCTTCGTTATCGACAAAGGTATACCAAACTGCCTCAGGGTAAACCACCATCAAAGGCCCTTCACCACAGCGATCTAAACAACCCGCGCGATTAATCCGCGCTTTGCCTTTCCCTCTTAAATCTAGCTTTTTGACTTGCGCTTTCATATAATCAAAAGCCGCTTCCGCTCCTTTACCCATGCAGCAAGATTCACCATCTGGACGTTTATTTAAGCAGAAAAATACGTGGTGTTTTAAGTGGTTAGTTGTCATTTTTATCTTCTATACAATTAATTGTTAGCCATTAAGATTTCACTTTTAGGCAAGGCATGTTTGCGCAGACAGTGCTTTTAGCAATGCAAGTTAACATAACGCCTCATGAAAGTGAAAGATAATGGTTACTTAGTGTAGAGGGCATCCTCGTTGGTAAAGGTCCACGTCCTCGTAATTCCTAAAATATCCGTTGTCTTTTTCATTTTTACTGAAAACTTCGAATAAGGTGCCGCGAGCTTCACAATATTAATAGCCGCGTTGTCTAAGACTTTAGACCCTGAGCTTTTATCAATCGCAATTCCTTCTATTGAGCCGTCCGAACGAATGGATACTGTCAATTGCAATCTGCCGTAAAGCTTTTGATTTCTGGCTGCAGCGGGGTAATTCATATTACCAATACGCTCCACTTTTTGCCTCCAAGCTTCTAAATAAAGCGCATCGTCTGCAGCCTTAGTACGCGCACCCAAAAAGCGGCTTTTAGGGCGCTTTTGATACTCTTCTTGCTGCTTAGCAATTTGTGCTTCTAAACGATCAATTTCCAAACTGGCTGCAAGCAACGCTTCAGGATTTAGCTTTCTCGAAATAGCATTTTCTTTTGCCGCCCCTTCTTCAACCACTCTAGTGATTGCTTTTTGGACGGGGTCAGCGGCCACTTTGCTATCGGCTTTCAATTGCGTCATTAAGGCATTAGCTTGCTTTTCTAATTCAGCAACCTTTTTTTCTTCTTGTCCTTTTTTAGACCGCTCCTCCAAGGACTTTGCTGCGGTACTTGCTTCCTTTTTTTCTTGTAATTGCACCTCTGCTGTTTGCTTTAGTGGCGTAGGTAAAACAGTTTTCATCTTCCGGTCTTCATCCGTGTTACCGCCACGATCAAGGTTGGCTTGTGCAATCAACTCTGCATTATCAGGTGCTTTTTCTGTTTTCGCATTAACTAATACAACATCAAGCGAAGGCAAGCGTTTTACTATATCTCTCAGCTCAGGCTCAAACTGAATAGCCAAAAGCACAGCATGCACTGCAACAGAAAACCAGATGGCGATTGCAAAAGGCGTTAGATTGTTAAAGTACTTTTCCACTTGGCTCATGTACTCACGCTAATGTATGTAGTAATTTTTGATGAATGCCACCAAAACCACCGTTACTCATGACTAATATATGATCATTAGGTTGGGCTATTTTCACTACCGCTGAAATCAACGCATCCAAATCTACTAATACCTGTGATTTTTCTTGTATCGGAAGTAATGCCTCTTCAATATCCCAATCCACATTGCCACCGTAACAAAATACAAAATCAGCATTGACTAAACTAGCGGGTAATGCGGCATTCATGGTGCCTAACTTCATGCTATTAGAGCGTGGCTCTAACACCGCAATAATGCGCGCTTGGTTAACGTTAGCGCGAAGCCCTGCAACTGTTGTAGCAATCGCAGTAGGGTGATGAGCAAAATCATCATAAACGCTAATATTGTTAACCACGCCTCGGAGTTCCATGCGGCGTTTCACATTCTTAAATGTATTTAATGCATCAATACTTTGAGCAACGGGTACGCCTACATGTCGAGCAGCGGCAATACTGGCTAACGCATTCATTTGATTGTGCTGCCCAATAACGTCCCATGCCAAATGCCCATGGTGCTCAGTACCAAACATCACATCAAAACTACCATCGCCTTGAGCATTTTTTGCATGCCATTTATCTTCACTGCCAAAAGTTTCTACTGGTGTCCAGCACCCTTTATCAATCACGCGTTGCAGACTTTCTTCTACATTCCTGATAACCAGTCCATTTTGTGGGATGGTTCTGACAAGGTGATGAAATTGTTTTTCAATGGCGGCTAGGTCTTCAAAAATATCTGCATGGTCAAACTCTAAATTATTGAGCACTGTAGTACGTGGGTGATAGTGCACGAACTTAGATCGCTTATCAAAAAAAGCGGTATCGTATTCATCTGCCTCGATAACAAAAAATGGGGAGATACTTTTTTCGTCTTGTTTCGGCGTACCTGGCAGCCTTGCTGAGACAGAAAAATTTTCTGGCACACCACCAATTAAGAAACCAGGTGCTAAACCTGCATCTTCTAATATCCAAGCTAGCATAGATGCTGTAGTGGTCTTACCATGTGTGCCAGCAACAGCCAATACCCACTTGCCTTGCAACACATTTTCAGCCAGCCATTGCGGCCCAGATATATAAGGTAAGCCTTGATTCAATATGGCTTCCATCAATGGGTTGCCTCGACTAACTGCATTCCCAATCACATAAACATCTGGATTAAGTTCAGTTTGTTTATGTGCATACCCTTCAATTAGCGCTATCCCTTGCACCTCTAGCTGCGTGCTCATTGGTGGGTAAACGTTTGCATCACACCCCGTCACCTTAAAACCAGCCTGTTTTGCAAGCGCAGCGATACCACCCATGAATGTGCCGCAGATACCTAATATATGAATATGCATTTAATGTTTTATCTTTAATTCACTACAAAATTAATCAGAAACATAACAGCAACTAGGCATTCCCTTTGCTGCTCAATCGTTATCTCTCAGCTATTAATACAAATAATTAAAGTTCACTGAAAACTTGTCGTTATACAGATATGAGCTTATTACATAATAATAAGCCAAAGTACCCCTAAACAGACAAATTTAATGTGATTAATATAGAGATGATATTAATATGAACCGTCCTACAATGCCAACGACAGAAACAAAGACCAATGAAATCTTTCTAGGCCGTCAGCCAATATTAAATGGCAAGCAAAAAACCATTAGTTATGAGTTATTATTCCGTGCAAAGGGTGAAAATAGCAACACCAATTTGGATGATTTATCTGCAGCCTCTAGAGTCATTGTTAATTTGTTAAGCCAATTTGGCATTCAACAAATTCTCAGTAATAAACTCGGTTTTCTTAACATTGCCGCCAGCTCATTAATGATCGACACCATAGAGCTATTACCTGCCGAGCGCATGGTATTAGAAATCTTAGAAGACATACCGATTAACGCGCAAATCATCACACGGTGCAAAGCATTAAAAGACTTAGGCTTTAAGCTGGCCATTGTCGATATTGCTAACCACTCTCAACACATGGTGTTACTGCCCCATGCTGATTATGTGAAAATTGATTTATCGTCAACCTCAATTGAGCAAGCCTCTAAGCTTGTCGCGCTCATTCGTAAATAATCGTCAGCAAAAACTGTTGCCGAAGAAGTAGAAGAAGAAGCGATATTTTTTGCTCGTCAGGAGCTAAAATTTGATGCTTATCAAGGCTACTTTTTTGCACAAAAAACCATACTAATCGGAGAACAAGCACAGCCAGATCAAATATGTTTGATGCGTATGATTAGTCTGTTATTATGAGACGCAAACTTATCTGAGCTGTAAGTAGTATTCAAAAGCAGCCCGGGCTTAACGCTAGGCCTACTGAAACTAGTTAACTCTGTTGGGGTTAATGGTGGTAACGTTCACGTCAAATCTATTCGACGAGCCATTGTGATACTCGGGAAAAAACAAATGCTGAGATGGGTACAACTATTGATTTATGCAACCTCGAGTAGCGGTGCCAGCGATGCCATCATGAGGCAAAGACTGGACGCGCACGCCTGATGGCGCTAATTGCAAAGAAAGTCGAAAGCTATCAACAGTACTTTAGCGACCAAGCCTTTATGGTCAGCATGTTATTGCTGGCAGATACCATGGTTGCGTCGCGATGGAACAAGTTTTGAAGGATATTGGTTTATCAGACAATATTAAACAAGTGATCCTTAAACAAACGAGAGTGTATGGCTAACTACTCAAGCTAGCAAAAGACATGGAACTTGGCAATTTCAATTGCTACCCAATATGAGATGAATGCATTAGATATTTCAACAGAAGATCTATTACATATCCACGTTGAATGTATTGAATGGGTTAATCAACTTGGCAATCAATCGTTTTAGCCTCAATGTTTTAACCTGAACTTCTTAGCCCAGGTTAGGTGCCAACCAACGCTCTAGGTACTCTTTCGGCAAGTCTCTACGCTTAGCCATGTCTTCCAGCTGATCAGCGCCTATTTTATCCACACTAAAATATTTACTTTCTGTATGTGCAAAATAAAAGCCACTCACAGCTGCAGCTGGCATCATGGCGAAGCTTTCTGTTAGCTGCATATCAATTTCATCACACTGCAACAAATTAAACATATCAGTTTTAACCGTATGATCTGGGCAAGCTGGATAACCCGGTGCAGGGCGGATACCTTGGTATTGCTCTTTAATTAAAGTACCAGGATTCAGTTTTTCATCTGGTGCATAGCCCCATAAATCAGTACGAATACGTTCATGCATATATTCAGCAAAAGCTTCCGCTAGTCGGTCGGCTAATGACTGGAACATAATGCCGCTGTAATCATCATTGGCGTCCGCAAAGCGTTTAGCGATTTTCGCTGTACCTAATCCACCCGTGACAGCAAATAAACCGATGTAATCTTGAGCCACATCTTTTGGTGCGATAAAGTCAGCCAAACATTGATTTGGGCGTGGTACGCCATCAATCACAGGCTTCTGTGTTTGTTGACGCATACCGTAATAAGTAAAGGCAATCTCATTACGACTTTCGTCAGTATAGATTTCAATGTCGTCCTCATTCACGGTATTGGCAGGCATCAGCGCAATCACACCATTTGCCGTTAACCAACGACTATCAATCAGTTTTTTCAACATATCTTTCGCTTCAGTAAAGACTTTAGTTGCTGCGTCACCCACCACTTTATCTTCTAAAATGGCTGGGTATGAACCTGCCAAATCCCACGTTTGAAAGAAAGGTCCCCAGTCGATATATTGTGCGATTAAGCTTAAATCAATGTTTTTAAAAATGCGCCGGCCAATGAATTTTGGCTTTACTGGTGCATGTTTATTGGTGAAACTTAACTTCTCTTTATTCGCCCGCGCATCTGCAAGCGTTAACATTGGCACACCCTTTTTATTGGCATGCTGTTGTCGCGCTTTTTCATAATCAGCTCGAATCTCCGCCAAGTACGCACCGCGTGTCTCGGCTGTCAGTAGATTCTGCATGACCGAGACCGAGCGCGAAGCATCTGGCACGTAAATCACTGGACCTTCATAATGTGGCGCGATTTTCACCGCAGTATGCGCACGTGAAGTTGTTGCACCACCTATTAATAATGGTGTTTTTTGTTTACTAAAATATTTATCGCGCTGCATTTCTTTGGCAAAATATGTCATTTCTTCCAGTGATGGCGTAATCAAACCACTTAAGCCAATAATATCTGCGCTTTCTGCTTTTGCCATAGCGATAATCTCTGCCGCTGGCACCATCACGCCCATATTCACCACTTCAAAGTTATTGCATTGCAACACCACGCTCACAATATTTTTACCAATATCGTGTACATCACCTTTTACTGTCGCAATCACTACTTTCCCTTTTGGTTTAGCGACCACACCAGTTCTCACTTCTTCCGCTGCTTTTTCAGCCTCAATAAATGGAATCAAATGCGCAACAGCAGATTTCATCACACGTGCAGATTTCACTACTTGTGGTAAAAACATTTTGCCTTGACCAAATAAATCACCAACGATATTCATGCCATCCATCAGTGGGCCTTCAATCACATGAATCGGACGACCACCTTTTTTGGCAACGGCTGCGCGCGCCTCTTCTGTGTCCTCGACAATAAACTCAGTAATACCATTCACCATGGCATGGCTCAGGCGTTTCTCGACAGGCATTGGATTTTCTTCCGTACCGCGCCATTCTAAAATAGTGCTTTCTTTTTTATCACTTGCCACTAGCGTACCAGCGATTTCAATCATGCGCTCTGTTGGTGCTAATAGGTTGTCAGGATCCGTCACGCGATTCAGCACAACATCTTCCACACATTCGCGCAACTCAGACGCCAAATCATCATAAACGCCCATCATGCCAGCATTCACAATGCCCAGGGTCATCCCTGCTTGAATAGCATGATAGAGAAATACCGTGTGAATCGCTTCACGTGCAGGATTATTACCACGGAAGCTAAAACTGACATTAGACACACCGCCAGAAATTTTGGCATGAGGTAGATTTTGTTTAATCCAGCGAGTGGCTTCAATAAAATCGACTGCATAGTTATTGTGCTCCTCAATACCTGTAGCAATAGCAAAAATATTTGGATCAAAGATAATGTCTTCTGGTGGGAAGCTAGATCTGACTAATGAATCATAAGCTCGTTTACAGATTTTTATTTTGCGTTCATAAGTGTCCGCTTGGCCTTGTTCATCAAACGCCATCACAATGACTGCCGCACCGTAGCGGCGACATAACTTTGCTTGGCGTAAGAACTCTGCTTCGCCTTCTTTCATCGAGATTGAGTTTACAATCGCTTTACCTTGCACACATTTAAGACCGGCTTCAATCACACTCCATTTAGATGAATCCAGCATGATAGGCACACGTGAAATATCAGGCTCTGATGCAATGAGGTTTAAGAAATGCGTCATAGCTTTGACCGCATCCAACATGCCTTCATCCATATTAATATCGATGATTTGAGCACCATTTTCCACCTGCTGACGTGCAACACTCAAGGCTTCCTCATACTGCTCATTAATAATCATGCGAGCAAAAGCTTTGGAACCTGTCACATTGGTTCGCTCACCTACGTTCACATAGAGAGATTCTTCATTAATGATAAATGGCTCTAAACCTGAAAGCTTAGTCACTGGTGCTAACTCAGGCACAGCTCGTGGAGGACAGTCTTTAATGGCGTTATAAATCGCATTAATATGCGGTGGCGTCGTACCACAACAACCCCCAGCCATATTAATAAAGCCACTATCGGCAAATTCTTTGACTAAGCTTGAGGTGACATCAGGCGTTTCATCAAAACCAGTATCACTCATTGGATTAGGCAAGCCCGCATTTGGATAAATACAAATAAAGGTGTCAGCAATGTTAGAAATCTCTTCTACATAAGGACGCATCAACGTTGCACCTAATGCACAGTTTAACCCAATGGTCAGTGGTTTTGCATGACGAACTGAATGCCAGAATGCAGTCACGGTTTGACCTGACAAAATACGCCCTGATGCATCGGTGACCGTACCAGAAATCATCAATGGCATTTTATAACCGACTTCTTCAAAGAAGGTATCAATCGCAAATAAAGCAGCTTTACAATTCAAGGTATCAAAAATGGTTTCTACCATCAAGATGTCCGCGCCACCTTCTACCAATGCGCGTGCTTGGTCTAAATAGGTGGCAACCAACTGATCGAACGTCACATTGCGTGCAGCAGGGTCATTCACATCTGGAGAGATACTCGCTGTTTTTGGCGTTGGGCCTAATGTCCCTGCCACAAACCGTGGTTTCTCTTGTGTGCTGTATTTTTCACATGCCGCTTTAGCCAACTTAGCTGAGGCCACATTCATTTCATACACCAGCTCAGCCATATGATAATCATCTTGTGCCACGGTGGTTGCACCAAAGGTGTTAGTTTCAATCACATCGGAACCAGCTTCAAGATATTTCTCATGCACTTCTTGGATGATATGTGGCTGTGTTAATGACAGCAATTCATTATTGCCTTTAACAAACAGTTCGCGCTCACCAGCAGGTGCTGCAAAGTCTTTAAATCGCTCTCCACGGTAGTCCGCCTCAGTCAATTTATATTGCTGAATCATCGTACCCATCGCACCATCTAAAATCAGGATACGTTCTTTGAGTATGCTACGCAGTTGTAATTCTGTTGATGAGATTTGCTTTATTGCTGAGTGGTCTTGTTGGCTCATAACAAATACTAAAATGAATAATCCGTAATTTTATCATGCAAAACCTTATCTCTTAACCATTACCACGTCGATACTGCACTGCTTCAGCAATATGCTTCGATTGAATATCCACATCACCAGCCACATCTGCAATGGTACGTGCCAATTTCAAAATGCGATGATAGGCTCATGCTGATAAATTCAAACGTGTAATGGCTGTTTTTAATAATGTCAATCCTGCTTCATCTGGCTGACAAACCGTTCTTTTAATTTATGATTTGCTGCAAGCAATAGAAGTTACTGTTCTTCCAGTACCCGCAGCAGCAACTAGCATGTTACGCTGACTTTTAGATGCCACAAACTGATCAACAAATTGTTGTTGCCAATCAAGCAACTGAATTTTTTGAATATCCAACAGAACTCCTTGTGAGGCTAACAGCTATTATACGAACGTGAGTGTCCGTATAACGTGATTGGGGTTGTAATGTGATTCATGTTGTTTTTCTTTTTATTTCCTAGGGTTAGATGTTTTTTATTACATTATCATAAATCGCAAAAAACGTCGCAAACCATATTAGATTGACGTATATTTTTATTGCTACCATAGTGGCATCTTTATGCTTTTATTCGTAGCTTTTGACTTCAATTTCACCAGGCCTTAATGTAAACCGGTTAAATGCATCAATTTGTTCGAGCTCTAGCTTAAACTTTCTGTTGTCATAAACTTCAACTCTCAGCCAATCCACCTCTATTGGCAAATCAGCTTTAGATACAAAGCCACTCCAGAGTTTTCGATCCCCATTCCAGCGGTAACTTCTCTCTTTTAACTTATCTTTGTTATCAAAGGGCGCATTCAATGCCCATACTTTAATTTCTGGTATACGTGCTTTTTCAAGCAGCGCTTTCATGGCTTTATCACCAGAGACTGGCAAAGCTGTCTGTAATACCTCTAGTAACGCATGACAATCTACCGATGCTCTATGACCTGAGAAATGAAAGCCGCTTCGATAAGCTAAAAACTCTAAGCTAGCACTACCCACTCCTTCTGCTTTCCAAGGAATTTGTGCATAAGAACATGCCCATGCTTTATCTTTAAATATGGGTAGCCTTTCTTCCATAAACCCACGATCAAAAAATGAATTGTGGGCGATCACTAGGGATACATCCGTCATTAGCTTTTCTACCGCCTGATCATCAATTTTTTTGTTTGCGACCATATCGTTTGTAATACCATGAATCTTGGTTGATTCTGGTGGGATTGGCATGCCAGGATACTCAAGCTCATTAAAGGTTTCTAAGACACGGTAAAACTGTCCTGTTTGAGGACTGTACTCAACCACCACAATGCCAAGTTCAATGATTTTATCTATAAAGTGAATGACACCTGTTGTTTCAGTATCAACTATCGCCGCTTTTAACAGTTTACCGGGCGGGGTTTCATCAGAATATGATGTACGAGGGGTGAAAGGGCGACTTACTTTATATTTGCTCTCCTTTAACCAATCAAGGACTTCTTCAAGGTTAAAATCTTTTTGGTTTTCTTGCGCCATAAAACAACCTTTTGTAATATTTATTGCCTGTATATTAGCACTTTTAGTTCGTTATAATGATTACGTGCATCGAGTGGTTATCGAGCCATAAGCTAAAGTAAAAGTAAAAGTAAAAGTAGATGTAGATGTAGATGTAAACCATGCTGGCTATAAATCTAATAATACCAACTTCTAGAAACCTAATCTTTTAATAAAAAAGTTAGTTTATAGCCTAAGTTATTGTTTTTTAACTGCTTGATTTACAACATAAAAATGTTAGCCATGGATAAACTAATGATTTATAATATTTGTTTCATTTCATTAGGTTATTTCGTATGTCACAAGTAAAAACTCTAACCTAAAACGAGCTTAAGATTCTCTTGGCTGTTATTGATACAGGCCGCAATCCAAAGCGTAGTAGTCTTATGATTTTATTTGCTCACTGGGCAGGTATGCGTGTTGGTCAAATTGCGGCATTGCGTATTGGTGATGTGTTAAATGGTAACGGTGTAATTAATGATGAAGTTAGATTAACACCAGAATAACCCAAAGGTAAAAAAGCACGAACAGTTATGTTAGGGGATAGGTTGCGTAAAGAGATTTCATTATATGTAGCTACATTGAATAAATTGGACGCAACAAAGCCTCTAATAGCATCACAGAAATCACGAAATGGATTTAGTGCTAACAGCTTAAGCCAAGAGTTTAAAAAGCTTTGTACGCGTACGGGTATTACTGGTGCAACTAGCCACAGTGGGCGAAGGTCCTTTATTACAACTTTGGCGAACAAAGGCATTAGTGTCAGAGTTCTGCAGTTATTGGCAGGGCATAGCAGTATTGCTACTACTCAGCACTACATTGACGTTAATGATTTAAAAAAACGTGCAGCCGTGGATCTCATCTAGTATGAAGAGAGGCTTATAGATGTCTTCTATGGGGACAAAGCAGACATTTAAAGTTAGAGCGATGTGTCTACTTTTTTAAGGTAAGTCCATCGTCCCGCTTGAGTGATGGGTTAAGCATTGTTTGATTCTCAAGCTATTTTAGCAATTCGCCAATGTATAAACAGCACAATACTTGCTACCAAAATAAATAAACACTTTCATAGATGCAAGGCTTTTCACTTTCATCAGTTATTACCATATGTAAGCAAATAGTTTTATTATTGCTTCATATAGAAATGTGTCATGAATCTATAGTGCTTAACTGGTCACGCAAAAACTGATATGCCTCTAACGCACGCAAGCGAGACAACTTAATATCGACAATTGGATTAGGGTAGTCTGTACCAAGTTTTACTTCTGCTTTATTTAATACTTCTTCCGGTGCATCCCATGGGTTGAAGAGATACTTATTGGGCATTGCCTTTAACTCAGGCACAAAACGTTTTGTATATTCGCCATCAGCATCGAACTTTTGGCCTTGAATTGTCGGATTAAATACACGGAAGTAAGGCGCAGCATCAGCTCCGCAACCAGCGACCCATTGCCAGCTAGCGCTATTATTTGCCAAGTCAGCATCTAACAGACAGTCCCAAAACCATCTTTCACCATGGTGCCAATGCAAAAGCAGGTTTTTTACCAAAAATGATCCAACAACCATTCTCACTCGATTGTGCATATAGCCCGTTTGCCAAAGCTCGCGCATGCCAGCATCAACCAATGGATAGCCAGTTTTGCCTTCTTTCCATCGGCGTAAATTCTCCTCATTTTCTATCCATGGAAAGCTATCAAAATTAGCCTGTAAGTTGTCAGTAGGTAACGCTGGGAAGTGATATAGCAGACTATAAGAAAACTCTCTCCAAGCTAATTCTCTAAGAAAATGTTCTTGATCATCACTACTTTCTAGGAATTTCGACGCGTACCACACTTGATTGGGCGACACCTCGCCAAAGTGTAAATGTGGTGATAATCGCGATACGCTTTTTAAGGCCGGGTAGTCTCGCCCTTGTTTATAGTTGGTCAGTTCATCTTCTAGAAAAGCACTTAATCTCTCTCGTGCACCAACTTCACCGACTTTCCAGAGGGGTATGAATTTCTCATGCCAATTTATTGTTGGTTTGAGCCCCAGTTCGCTTATTGATAATTTATCAGACTTACAATCACATAAATCAAGTTTAGCGGGAGCAACTATTGGTTCTCGTGGTGGAACAGAATATAAATATCTCTTTTTATAAAAAGGGGTAAATACCTTATAGGGCGTATCGTCTTGCTTGAGCGTCTGCCAAGGCTCCCAAAGTAGTGATCCATTAAAACTATGAATTTCAATATTGCGATTTTCTAGCTCTTTTTTTATCTGCGTGTCTCGAGCAATCCTCCAAGGCTCATAGCATCGGTTCCAATAAACGGCGGTTACGTTATGTTTGTCGACTAAATCACTGAGGATAATTTTAGGGTCACCGCTAAAAACAGATAACTTACCATTAAGTGACTTATTGAGTTCGCTAAGCGAGTTATGTAACCACCAACGGCTTGCTGCACCAAGATGTTGGTCACCAGCATTTTCCTCATCGCAAATGTAAATTGGAAGAAGAAATCCATTTTTTGCAGCCTCAGATAAAGCTGGGTTATCGGTAAGCCGCAAATCTTGACGAAACCAATGAATGACGATGCTTTTGTTCAAAAATAACCTTTTATTTATTTGCTCCGCGATATCCACATCACTAGACAGGTGACTCATATCAAGGAAGTTGATGCTTTAGACACTTCCTTACTAGTCAATCAAAAATATTAAAAATCGGGCCTAAAATTAGTTTTAGAAACTGTTGACTAAAAGGTGTTACTCAATATTGAATAGTGGTGATTATTAAAATCCTACAACAGTGTATAACGTGATTGATGATTCGATGTTATTCATACTATTTTTCTTTTTATTTCTTAGAGTTAGGTGTGTTTTTTATTACAGTATCATAAATCGCAAAAGCGGACGCAGGTGCGTACGAAATTCTTAGTGTTTTTTTAGTCCGTAGAATGTTTTTTGAATGTCCTCTATGAGTATTCAGCTGCCCTTTAATGCATTCTCTAGTTGAATGCTAGACTCAACTGTTATTGAATGCAAATATCGGTAAATTTGCAATGTAGTCCCTTTGATTAGAGCTGGACACCAGCATGAAGAACTCTAATGACTCACTCTATTGCGATGCTTCTTAAAGGTATCTGGAAAACTCATAAAGTCTGGGTAACTTCTTAGCATCTTCGATGCGTAAAGCACAGTTTGTGCTTTACATTGTCTGATATTTGAAGTCATTATTAACAAGCATGTTATTACCTAATAGTTCATTCATTTTTTCTGAAGTATCACCATTTACTGTAAGAATGGCATGATGATGTAACCTATCTGCAAATGTAGCTTCACTGTATGGCTTAAGAGTTTTCAAATCAACTTCTAGCATTTTGATTGGCTTATGTGAATACTCATCAACAAAGCAGTAAGTAATTGGCTGTATAGATTTCATGCGATTCGTATGATAGTTTCTAGCACCCATTAAGTGTGGCAAGAACCTTCTAAGGTAGAAGTTTTTATAGAAGGCGTTAACATCTTTTTTCGCCATAAACCCTTTCACTAAATGGCTTATATGTAATACTCATGTGGTATAGAGTATGCTCTTTTTGTTCTAAAGAATAGAAGTACTCTACTAGTGATAGCTGCTGCTTTTGAGTAACTGAGTACATCTTTGATGTCAGTATCACCTGCTAGGTAGTGTTGCAACTCTTGCCTTATGTATGCTGGAACAGATGTTTGAATATTTAGTACTGTATTGATGTTGTATGGTTCTATTTGATTCATTTTGTATATCTTTCTGAGTAGTCTTCAATAAGGTTGTTCATAATTAAAAGGTAAGAAAGCACTAATTTCTCAGTACTAAACTGGCAACCTACCTATAGAACTACATTGGAAAAATGTTCTTGATCCTCACAGTGATGTCAACGTATGAGTGCTTAAGAGCATTTTTTTGTTACATGATTATTTAGGCGTTCAAATCAGGCTAAATACAATTAAATTGAAATTAATTGTGCTTAACCTTTATTAATTCGTTACTCACTTAACCAGATTATTGTTTGTGAATGATACGGCTTTAACATTTGAAATGCCTAACCAATAACACTGATAGTTTTACCTACTGCTTGCACCTGGATATTACCAAAAATAGTGTTGTTGTAGACATTGCATACATCATCCCAACAATCTGTTGGCCAAAATATTTTGCTGGAATCGGTATCGAAGCTTTTTTCTGGGCATGACATGATGATTTTCGTTTGGACGGGCCCGTTATCACGGATCTCAAAAGCTAAACTATATTTTGGCACTTTATCCCTATTTAATTTTAATATTTCACAGCATAACAAAGCAATGAAATCATCTATAAGGTTGTAAAAATCCCCTTGATTTAACAACAAGCCTAAGTTGATGTATGGGTCTAGCTCATCGTCTGGATACCACATAACAGAAAATATTAGATCGCCTTCTTTATACTGCGAGCTAATATTGGCTGCATGTTCTAGCCTTATATGTTAGTCATCTGATATGAGCTAATACTCTGCTGATTGTTGGTTTTGTACTTCTTGAAAATTTATTGCTAGCATTGTTATCCTTTTTGAAATTTGGTTTAAATTCCACGTTGCAGATTACTCAGTGAAAAACTCAACTCAAGTACTGTTATCCTCCCCTTTTTGCGAAAGTTAAAATAGTCAATTAAAATAACATGTTTATATTTATGTAATTACATTATAATTTTGAGATAAAATTCTTATGATTTATGTGAGACTAATGTGTTGGTTTGCGAGCTTTAATTCTGGGGATTTTGATGTAGCTTCTTAAAAGCCGACGGTCTTAGGATGAGGGTGAAACAGTGGTTTTTTCTTGAATTTACTGCAAGGTTTGACTCAGAGCAGTGCTGGTATATTTGTGGGGGTCTTTACGCACTCAACACAACAAATAGCTCATTTAATTATCTATCAATTGGCTACAGGTTTAGTGTGTTTTTACTGTAATGCTAGTCTTGACTAGATGCAAGCTCTGGGTCGAGCCCCTGATAGTTTTGCTTAGATTCCCAGTAGAAGTTGTTAGCCATGGCATCTCTGGTTAGTTCTAAAGCATTGCTGTTATTCAACACTAATGATTACTTTTGATATTAACTACTGCACGATTTTGCTAGATCTTTTGATAACTAATGAGGCAGCTCTAGTCAAGTTAGTTGGTTTTAGAGGTTGTTAAGGCTGTGGCACATATAGGCTTATATATAACCGACAATAGCAAAAGAGGGCAGCCCATTGGCTAAATTCACCTCGACCACGACCTCAGGTGCGTCCATACCACTTAAGACACGGCTATATAAAGCAGCTAGATTTATTCTTCTTCTTAGTTATTTCTTTTATTAAGCCAGTCACGCTGACTTATTTAACTGCTGTAGTTAATACTACTTACTTCTTTAATACTAATTCTAACTCAGCCAACCTTTCTTCACACAGTGTTAACTGTTCACGTGTATTCCGTAGCACTTCTGATTGCACATCAAACTCTTCACGCGAAACAAGGTCCATTTTGGTGAATGCGCCCTGAAGTAGTGCGTAAACGTTTTTTTCTGCATCGCCCAACGGGGATGATGCGACTATACCCCTGATTTTTATAGACAAATCATTTAATACCTGTGAATTTAGCATAGCATTTCTCCTTTATTTATCCCCATTTTACCAGTATTTCAGCTAAACAATAATAACAGTGTATTTCTAAAATAATCCTATCACATTGTTTTTAAAATGTTTTTTTGTTGGCACGGCAATTGCTTACTTGATTAATGTGTTTTTAAACATAATTGAAAATAACATCATATCTAAATAAAGGAAATACAATGCATAAATCACTACTATCTGTTGCCGTTTTAGGCGCACTTACTCTACCTGCTGCGGCTTTTGCTGCAGAAGAAGCCGCTTCTGATTGGGCATTTAGCTCAAACGTCGCTTACACATCTGACTATTATGTGCGTGGTCTTTCACAAAACTTTCACAAACCAGCTTTACAAGGTGGTTTTGATGTAGAACATAGTAATGGCTTTTATGCTGGTGTTTGGGCTTCAAACGTTTCACCAAATACTTTCCCAGATTCTTCATTAGAGATAGATATCTATGCTGGTTACGGTGGTATGTTTGGTGATTCAGGTGTTGGTTACTCTGTTGGTGTGATTGGTTATACTTATCCAGGCGGTAGCTGGGGTGATTGTGACGGCTGTACTAAAGCGGACGGCGTAACACCAGCTTCAGACAAATCTTGGAATACTTATGAAGCTAACTTCGGTCTCTCATATAGCTATTTCAGTGCACAAGTTTCAACAACATTAGGCAACTGGTTCGGTCTTGATAAGAATACTGGCTATGACGATGATTCTAAATTCACAACTTACTCTGAATTAAATGCTGAATATCCATTTGGTGATGGTTGGGCCCTAATTGGCCACGTTGGTCACTTAAACGTGACTGCTGATATTGCGGCTACTAATGCTGGTTACTTGGCTTACGACGGCGAAACAAGCCCTGACTACACTGATTACAAAATTGCTCTCGCTAAATCTTTCTCACTAGCTGGCTCTCAAGGTTGGGCTGCTGAAGTGGCTTATGTTGGCGCAAACGATACCGGTTACTGGTCTGATAAAGGCTGGGGCGGTTCTAGCTTTAACGGTAGAAGTGAAACAAAAGATTTATCTGATGACCGTGTAACAGTTACAGTCAGCCGTTCATTCTAAATAATCATTTAAGTGCAATCCAATCATTCATCCATTGATCGCAATGGCTGAATGATATCAAGACTTAAACAGGAGAAAATAATGAAATTCATTTCAGCAATAATTAAGCCATTCAAGCTTGATGAAGTGCGTGAAGCCTTATCAGCCATTGGCGTGCAAGGTATCACTGTTACAGAAGTAAAAGGTTTTGGCCGCCAAAAAGGCCATACTGAGCTTTACCGTGGTGCAGAGTATGTAGTTGATTTTCTGCCTAAAGTGAAACTTGAAATTGCCATTTCTGATGAAATTTTAGATCAGGTAGTGGATGCAATTGAAAAAGCGGCTGCTACCGGCAAGATTGGTGACGGCAAAGTATTTGTCTTTAATTTAGAGCAAGTTTACCGTATCCGTACAGGTGAAACTGGCACTGAAGCACTATAAGGGGTAATCAAATGAAAAAATTATTATCGATATTATCACTTGTTGCCTTGATGGGTACAGGTGCATTAACAAGCAGTATTAGCTATGCTGAAGAAGGTGTTGCTGAAGCTGCTGACGCAATGACAGAAGTAGTAAAAACAGTTGATGCAGCAATTGTAGTGGCTGCTATTGAAGAAGCTACTCCAGTTGAAGTGGTTGCAGAAGAAGCTGCTGCACCAACAGTAGACAAAGGCGATACTGCTTGGATGATGGTAGCTACGCTACTGGTTATCTTAATGACAGTACCTGGCTTAGCATTGTTCTACGGCGGCTTAGTACGCAGTAAAAATATGCTTTCTATTTTGATGCAAGTATTGGTTGTCTTCTCACTGATTTCAGTGGCTTGGGCAGTATATGGCTACAGCTTGGCATTCGGTAGCGGTGAAGGCTTAATCGTTGGTGACTTTGGTAAATTATTCTTATCTGGCGTCACAATGGACTCATTAGCTGCAACATTTACTGATGGCGTGATGATTCCAGAAATGATTTTCATCGCTTTCCAATGTACATTTGCTGGTATTACTTGTGCACTGATTGTGGGTTCATTTGCAGAACGTATGAAATTCAGCGCTGTGTTGTTGTTCTCATTAATTTGGTTCACATTCAGCTACATCCCTATCGCGCACATGGTTTGGGGTACAGGTGGCTATATATTAGGCGCTGGTGCATTAGACTTTGCTGGTGGTACAGTTGTACATATCAACGCTGCTGTTGCAGGTTTAGTTGGTGCTTACATGGTTGGGAAACGTATCGGCTACGGTAAAGAAGCATTCACACCACACTCATTAACAATGACCATGGTTGGTGCATCATTACTATGGATTGGCTGGTTCGGTTTCAACGCCGGTTCTAACTTAGAAGCAACTGGTGGTGCTGGCTTAGCATTCATCAACACACTATTGGCTACTGCTGCAGCTGTACTAGCATGGACATTAGTTGAAGCCTTCACTCGTGGTAAAGCTTCTATGCTTGGTGCTGCATCTGGTGCGGTTGCTGGTTTAGTTGCTATTACACCTGCCTGTGGTTCAGTTGGTCCTATGGGCGCTATCATCATCGGCTTAGCTGGTGGCGCACTATGTCTATGGGGTGTTACTGGCCTTAAGAAAATGCTTGGTGCTGATGACTCACTAGACGTATTTGGTGTTCACGGTGTTGGCGGTATTGTTGGTGCTTTACTAACAGGTGTGTTTACTGATGCTAGCTTAGGCGGCATCGGCATGGACACTAGCATTGCTGAACAAGTCATGATCCAAGGTGAAGGTATATTAATCACTATCGTATGGTCTGGTGTGGTTGCATTCATCGCATACAAATTGGTTGATATCGTAATCGGTCTACGCGTTTCAGAAGATGAAGAGCGTGAAGGTCTCGATACGGCTTACCACGGTGAACGTGCATACGCTAACTAATGCGTTAGTTAAGTAACACTTCATTAAAAACGGCCCCTTTGCGGGCCGTTTTTTTATCCACTTCTTAATAAAGGTTTACTTAAATCAAATACATAACGCCAAATAACTATAAAATTGGTAGAATACCGAAATTATGAAAAATGATAAAAATTCCTCCCCATTAGTAAGACTTATTAAGCTAATCCATAGTGAGCGTGATGATATTCTATTATTATTGTATTTAACATTAGGTTACGGCCTTCTCAGCATTGCAACGCCTGTTGCTGTCCAAGCGCTCGTCAACAATGTCACCATGGGTGGTGTCATCCAGCCCCTCGTCGTCATATCAATTATCTTGTTTGCATTACTGGTGTTATCTGGCTTTTTATATGTATTAGAAACTTATGTTGTTGAATATATTCAACGCCGATTATTTGTTGAAACTGCCATGCAAGTTACCAACAAGATTCAAGGTGCAATGATTAACATTTACGACAAAACAAACCCTGTTGAATTAGTAAATCGTTTTTTTGACATTGCCACGATACAAAAGTCAGCCGCCACACTGTTAACTGTTGGTTTAATTGCGATTATTCAAATCGTTATCGGTAGCATCATTTTAATTTTTTATAGTATTTACTTTGCCATTGTCGTTGCACTAATCTTTCTATTCTTTTGGTTTACGCTCAGCGTATTAGGCAAAAATGCGACACAAACTGCGATTGAAGAGTCAAAAGCAAAATATGCCATGGCAGCATGGCTAGAAACGATAGCGGGTAACTTTTATCTATTCAAATTCTACAACGGGTTACACCGTGCGACAGTAAGCACTAACAAGCTAGCGGATAAGTACTTAAATAAGCGAGCTTCTCACTTCTCTTGTTTGCTTTGGCAAACTTTTGGCGTGGTCATGTTTTATGCCTTTATTGGCACCGCAATGCTGGTCATTGGTGGCATCTTAGTCGTCAATGGCCAAATGAACTTAGGTCAGTTTGTTGCATCCGAATTAATTTTTTTTAGTGTTCTAACTGCTCTTGTGCGACTTGTCAGTAAGTTCGGCGACTATTACGATATTTTAGCGGCGATCGATAAACTGGGGGTTTTAGATGATTTGCCTCAAGAAGAAATCAAAGATAACCAAACATCGTTTGATGCATTAAGTAAACTATCCGTAACCGCTTTAAACTTTGCCTACTCTCATCGTGTACATCAAATTAAAGATATTAACTTCACCTTATCCAAAGGCAGCAGCCTTGCCATTATGGGGATCTCTGGTACTGGCAAATCAACAATTATTGATTTAGTGGCTGGCCTAAGAACCCCTGATAAAGGTCAAATCGAATATAACAATGTTGACTTACGTCAAATCAATCGCTTGGCATTGAGAAATTGCATTGGGATTGCTACTAAAGTAGAAATCTTTCAAGGCACTATTTTAGAGAATATACTACTCAACAACACAAACATATCTATGCATGAAATCAATACAGTGTTAGGTGCGTTAGGATTAATCGATGATTTCTCTAAATTAGAACATGGTCTTAATACTCAACTCACTAGTTTTGGTGCACCGTTATCAACGACGCAACTACAACGGCTAATGGTAGTCAGGGCAATAGTCACAAAACCAGATTTACTCATCATTGACGGCATCATTGATAATTTAAATCCACAACAAATTGAGATTGTGATTCATTATTTAATTGAACGAAAACAAGATTGGATGCTACTACTGACAACGCGATCCAACCACATTGCTAAACAATTTGATCATCAATTGAAACTGGCGGATTTAATGGGACAAGCTAACAAATGAACGAAGCTAAGCGTATGGATCGACAAGCTTTAACAGTAGCGCAAACGCCAGCGTTCGTTCGCCGTTATGCCCAGTTTTTAGTAATTGCATTTTTTGTACTGCCCCTTTTTGCGATGTTTCTGCCATGGCGGCAAAATGTTATTGCTAGCGGTCAAGTCATCGCATTTTCTGCCTCTGAGCGCATCCAAAATATTGATGCGCCTGTCAATGGTGTGATTAGCAAATGGTATGTACAGGAAGGCTCAATGGTAAAAAAAGGAGATGTGTTACTTGAAATTAGTGATATTGATCCACTTTTTATAGATCGATTAAGGTCACAACGTAATAACCAACAAATTAAACTGGGTGCAAAAAATGATGAGTTAAAAGCCTATCAAATTCAACAAGAAAATTTGGTTTCATCTAGAGATGCAAAAATAGCAGCTGCACAATTCAAATTCGATGTGGCTAAGCAAACGATATTATCCTCATTAGAATCCTATAGCGCAACGCAAGCTACTTTAGATACGGCTGAGTTTCAAGCCAATCGCTTACAACGCTTATTCACAGACGGTTTGGTTTCTAAACGCGATGTTGAAGTGGCTGAACGTGATTTTATTCTTGCTAAACGTAGTTTAAATAGTGCTCAAGCCAACCTTAACGCTGCAAAAGCAGAGGCAAAAACAGCTTCTGCTGAAATTTTACAAATAAAAGCTGAAACACAAGCTTCACTTGACTCTAGTAAAGCGTTGATTAGTAAGATAAAAGGTGAGCTTGCCGATAGTGAAAATAGTTTAACCCGCTCTGAAATCAACCTCTCACGCCAAAACATGCAGAGGGTGGTTGCGCCTAGAGATGGTGTGATTCATCGACTGCCAATCAACTCACAATCACAGGTTATTTCTCAAGGTGAGCAGATGCTCATCATTGTCCCTGATACCGTTTCACGCGCTGTAGAGTTATGGGTTGATGGGCGAGATGCACCACTACTGCTTAAGGATAGTGAAGTAAGATTGGAGTTTGAAGGATGGCCAGCGATTCAAGTGTCTGGATGGCCGCAAGCAAGTGTCGGTACATTTAGAGGTAAAGTTGCCTTTGTTAACCCTACTGATAATGGATCCGGAAATTTTAGAGTGATGGTTATCCCAGCAACAGATAGTAGAGACTGGCCATCATCTAGACTCTTGCGGCAAGGTGTGAGTGCTCGTGCTTGGATACTTTTACAAAAAGTGTCGATTGGTTATGAGTTGTGGCGCCAAGTTAATGGCTTCCCGGCTAGATTACCGCAACAAAATCCTAGCAGCATGCAAAAATTTAAAGCTAGTTAATAATGCGCCCATCAAGAAAACAACTCGCATGTCAGGTACTATTGTGTCTATTCAGCATCGGTACAATCCCATCTATCGCAGATGAAACATTGGTATTTGACAATCGTTTAAAACGAGATGAGTCATTGCAATTTGAGCAGTATTCAGACAACCCTGCTAAAACGCTTAAGCAAGCTATTGAGGAAAGCAAAGCGCTCAAACATCAAGCTAATCCAACCTTGAATATTGATATTAAAAAGGCCTTACAACCTTATGACCACCCGGAAGATTCAAATTTTTTAGATTTAAAAAACAGTGATAAGGCATATCAATTCACGCTGACTGATTTAAGAATAAAGGCCTTAAAAAATAATTTAAATATTCAAATTGCGAAAGTTAATCCTGATATTGCTTCCAGTAAGTTAAAAATAGAAGAAGCAAAATTTGATCAGATTTTTTATGTGTACGCTCAATACAAAGAAAGTGACTCACCTAAACTGTCTAGTGACTATGTTGGCTTTAAATCCACAAATCCAATCTTAGATAAACAAACGGTAAAGCTGGATCAATTAGCCCAACAGAGTAAAGGCTTTGATGTAGAAACTGGCATTAAGGTGCCTTTACGAACGGGTGGCACGGTTACGCTAAGTACGCCGCTAATGAATAAAAAAAATTCTCGTCGCGGTGGCCAATTTGATAGCAAGCAGTATCAAAGTGCATTGCGATTTTCAATTAGTCAGCCACTGCTAAGAAATGCAGGTAGAGACGTTGCTGAAGCCAGCATTCGTATTGCTGGCTATGAGCAACAAGCGGCAACCCTAAATACCCGTTTGCAAAGTATTCGCATCATCGCGATGGTTGATAAAGCGTACTGGAAACTATATGAAAGCTGGGGTCAATTAGATGTCAGAAGGCAGCAATATGAATATGCTCAGCAAAATTTACAAATGGTTAAAACAAGAGTCGCCGAGGGCTTAACAGCACGTGTAGAAATTAGTCGTTCTGAGATAGGCGTTGCGGATCGATTAGAAGCATTAATCATTGCAGAAACCAGTTTAAAACTGGCTAATCGTCAATTGCAGTTCTTGATGAACGACATTGCAGATGTCACTTCTTTGGATTCTATTTATTTACCAAGCACACCACCTAATTTAGTAAAATACGATATTAATAGACAAAAGCTATTAAAAGATGCACAAGAAGGCCGTATAGAATTATTAACGCAAGAATTGAAACTAGCTGCCGATCTTACTAAGATTGATTATTTAGAAAATCAAACTCTACCTTTATTCAGTATCGATTATCAATATGGCACTTTATCTAATACATTTAACAACTTAGGCGATAGCTATCAAAATGTATTAGATGGTGGCTTTAGCGACTGGTCTGTTGGTTTTAAGTTTGAATTACCCTTCAGTAATGAAGCGAACAAAGCAAAATTAGCACGCGCAGTACAACAACGAGGCCAACGACTCACCACAAAAACATTACAAACATTAACCGTTAAAAGGGAGATATATGATGCAGTAGATCAAGTAGAACAAAACTGGCAACGTATTTTAGCGGCAAGGCAACAGGTGTTAATTGCTGGCATTAATTACGAGGCGGAGTTAAAACAATTTAATGAGGGGCTTAGAACAATGACCGAGGTATTAGAAACACTGACTAGACTAGGCGAAGCGCAAATTAAAGAGATTAAAGCCATCGGAGATTACCAAGTTGCATTAGTGGATACCGCTTATGCGACAGGAACTTTACTCGGTTATAGTAAGCTAGATTTTATTGAGTAGTAATAATATGACATAAAAAAACGGTTTGTTATTCAAACCGTTTTTTTACATCTAACAACTCAACCATTCAGTTGCACTTTATAAATACAACTCAATAACTACATATGTAGTTAACGATATTCTAGATAAGTGGAAAATTATTTCCAACCTGTTTGTTGCTATAGGTGATGTGCAGTGCAAACGTATTTTGTTGAGCTTTCGTAAAAATGAGCGATTGAGTATTTTACAAATCGTCGCTAGTTCTCAACTAAGCCGTACCGCAGTCTCCCACCATTTAAAACTATTGCTCTAATCTCATGCTTTACAAAGTGCAAGAAGTGGGTAAAGAAGTTTTTCTCTGGCTAAGAAAGCGCATATGACGTATTTCGATTGAAAATGTATTAAGCTACATAAAAAAAGAAAATATAATCAAAAATAGTCAAAGAAGGTCGAATGGGGAAGCCAATGCTTGCTTGTTTATTACGCTTGATATGTAAAATATCATTCCGAGTCGAAGTGTATTGCTTAGAAAATGTACCAAAAGAAGATGGCCTATTAATCATCGCTAATCACGAGTCCTTATTAGATGGATTGCTCCTGGGTTTATTCATTCCGAAAAGAGCAACGTTTGTTGTGCATACTGGTGTATTAAAGAGTTTAGGATATTTCTAAGCTTAACGCCACATCTCGCCGTCAATTCAATCAGAAATGCCATTGGGCTATAAAAGCATACTATTTGCATTTACTGGTTTCACAACCCAGATAGCAAACCAAATAAAGACAACTCTATTTTTTACATTCTAAATAGTTATGCAGCTGAAATTGCCAAACAGCATACTCAACATTTTGAATGGGTAGTCTCCATACACCCCTATCGGCAAGATACTGTTGATACACTTTTACAAGCAAAGGAACAAGGTGCCCGCGCCATTAAATGGTTACCACCGTGGATGGGCATCGACCCTGCTTCACCAAAGTGCGATACTTTCTATCAAAAAGCAGCCGATCTTAGCATACCAATCATTGCTCACACAGGTAGTGAGAGCCCCGCGCATGGAAGCGATCAAAATCATGGCTACCCTCGTCTAGACGTGGTTTGGATCAAGGTGTGCGCATCATATTGGCAAATTGCGCTAGCGACGGTGATGATGAAGATTTGGATAATGGCAATAAATGAATTAGCAACTTAGACTTTTTTACTCGCCTAATGGCTAGACCCGACTACAAAATATTAGCTTATAGAGAAATTTCTGCCATCACGTTAATCAACCATGCCTGAGAAATCAAAAAAGTACTAGAACGGACAGACTAGCACCACCGTTTAATCAATGGTTCGGACTACTTGCTATCAGCGATTATGCCACTTATTAACACAAACCAGCTGCATCAGATGGGCTTGCTAGAGAGTAATCACTTACCCTTTTTGCAAGCTTCAAAAACAGTCAATCCACTCATCTTTGAGTTTACAGTGAAACGTTTAATATAACGGTGTAAACTTCAATCAGTATATTTTTGAAACAAGACATATTTTTGATCTTCCAATTCATTAAATCAAGACCCCTTACATTAAAACCATTGGCAACCATTCATGAGTAATCAATTTCAATTATTAAAAGAACAGCGGTTTCGCCCACTATTTTTTACACAGTTTTTAGGTGCCTTTAACGATAACGTTTTTAAAACAGCACTCATCACTTTAGTTGCTTTCCGCACTAGCCAACTCACAACCATTGATGGCGTCACCATGGCAACCTTATTACCTGGTTTGTTTATTCTGCCATTCTTTCTATTCTCCGCCACAGCTGGGCAAATTGCTGATAAGTTTGAAAAATCGAAACTCATTCGTGTGATTAAAGCATTTGAGATCTTGATCATGCTGTTTGCCAGTGCTGGATTTTTACTGCATAACATTATCTTATTATCGACGGCTCTATTTATGATGGGTACACACTCAACAATCTTTGGCCCCGTTAAATACTCCTACCTACCGCAGAATCTAAGTAAAGCAGAATTAATTGGCGGTAACGGCATGTTAGAAATGGGTAGTTTTGTTGCAATACTACTAGGACAAATATTTGGAGCCTGGTTGGCCATTCAAAACAGTAGCGCAATAATGATCAGTACCTCCATTATTACACTCGCTGTAATGGGTTACTGGACAAGCCGTGGTGTGCCACACACCCCAGCTGGGGTGCCAGCCCTGACAATCAATTGGAACCCAATCACCGAAACATTCCGCAACCTTACCTTTGTTTGGCGACAACAATCTTTATGGCTTGCTGTCATTGGTATTTCTTGGTTCTGGTTTGTTGGTGCCACCTTGCTGGTCCAATTTCCCAACCTTGCTAAAACAACACTTTTTGGTGATGAAAGTGTCTTTATCTTATTGTTATGTATTTTTTCATTAGGTATCGGCGTAGGTTCCTTGTTATGCGAAAAGCTTTCAAAGCATAAGATCGAGCTTGGTTTAGTGATGCTAGGTGGTATTGGTTTAACACTATTTTCAGCTGACTTATATGTGACCAGCAGTAGTATTCATGAAGCACTTGCTCCAGCTATCGCAGTGAGAAGTTATACCGACTTTTTTGGCGGCTTCTCTCACCTTCACTTATTAACTGATGTATTGCTCATTGGCCTTTTTGGTGGCTTTTATATCGTCCCTTTATATGCCTTCATCCAAAGCAATACCGCTAAAAGCCACCAATCACGGGTTATTGCAGGTAATAACATCATAAACGCACTATTCATGGTGATATCTGCTGCTCTCTCTCTCTGGATATTTAGCTTAGGTTTTGATGTTCCTCAGCTCTTTTTAATCACTTCCATGCTCAACGCAACAGTCATGATGTACTTATGTGTTCGTCAGCCTGAATACTACAAAACTTTTTTGAAATGGGTAAAAGGTTAATTTATTTGCCTTGATTAGCAATACATTCTTAAGAAAAACAATGTAGTAAACAAACCAATAGCAAATAAGCTTTATAATCATGACTCTTTCAACATGGTTAGCACCCAATTAAAACGCAGCCTTAATGAACAAACATTTCTCTTCTACATCCGCTAAACAACTGACAATCAACAGCCTAAAGTATATCTTAAGCGGTGGCTTACGTATTAAAAACGGGCACCTACCCACACAAAACCATACGCTTTCTGAAGATTTTTTTGGGGTATGTGTTGCTTCTAATGAAAATACTGAAGTAGATCACTACATTATTGAGCAACTAGAAACACTTGGTATCAATAATGTCCGGATCGACTTTACTTATAATGATGTTGACAACTTCAATGAGCGCTTTTTACAAAGGCTCATTACAAAAGGATTTAACGTCACTTTACATCTATTCTCGCCTGCGCATATAGCTGCACATATGGGCGGCACAGCTGAACAAGCTGATTGGCGCTCCTTTTTAGCAACAACACTCAGCCGTTATGGTTCGGAAGTCGCACAAGTTGAAATTGGCAACACCATCAACCGTAAACGTTGGGCTGGTTATACCTTGCACAGCTTCCTGATTGCATGGAAAATTGCGCATGAAGAGGTAAAGTCTCGTGGCATTAAGTTACTTGGTCCAAACATACAGGACTTTGAACCGATTTATAACATTGGCATTTTCAAGATATTAGCAACTGACAGCTTGTTGCCAGACACACAGACTGATAACCTTTTTGTTGAAAGAGTCAGTGAGCCTGAGCGCTTTGATTACAGAATACTCAAGTACAAATGGTCAACATTACTTAAATATAATCTTGTCAAAAAAGCGCGCATCTTACAAAAAATTGGATTAGATTTCGGTGTCAACCAAACCAGCTCTTCTGCTGCATTTTGGGCCATTTACCGCATAGAGCGATTGTTAGCTGATGGCAAACAGAAACAAGCGGATTACTTAACCCGCTACTTCACCCTGTTAGCTGCGTCTGGCGCTTTACACCAAGCCAATTGGGGCGCTCTTGTCTGCAATCGTGGAGGCCTTATTGACGACGGCCTAACAGATGCAGAATATCCCGCGCTAGAGCGTGTCGCGCATTATCAATCATCTGATGGTGTATTAAATGAATACAAGCGCTATCCAAGCTTTTATGCCATGCAATCTTTACTTAACCACTTAAGAAACGCACAGTACATTAAGACAGTTTCCAGTGCGGCGGGACTAGAAGTACATCACTTTAACAATCAACAGCGGCAAATACATGTCGCCTGGACAATTAACGGCAAAGTAGCTTATCTTTCTGATATATATACAGAAAGCACACTCAATAACGCCAAAATAACCAATCGTGATGGTGTCATGTTAGAGAAAAATACTGAGCTAGTATGTGAAGCCCCTATTTATATATGTTGGGAAAAAGACTGGAACATCGAACTACTACCAACACCTACCATAGCAAAAAATCTAGCGATTCATGCACATGTTGAAAATACTCAATATTTTAGATTTAATCAAAATGGTTGGTCAGGTCTGGTATTAGCCAAGGATGAAGCTGAAGCTAATCAACTAATGCTCACACTTAACCCTGAAACTTTGATAGCCCCACAAAAAGGCCAATCATTGCGACACGCAAGAAATGTCATTTGGGCGATGCCAGATCCAAGAGGTACAACAGCTCAACTCACGATTAAACAGCCTGTCAAAATGTATCCGCACAAGGCCTTTTTAGATCGCTTCAAGCCAAGCAAAGCAAAACGTAGCTGGAATGGGGCGATGGAGCTACTACGACGCGGTGTAGGTACAGCACAGCCAGTTGCTTACTTTGAAAAAACGGCCGACACATCCTTAAAGCAAAACTTTTATATTTGTGAGAGAGTGGCAGCTGACTGTACGATTGGTGAACTATTTTCTGCTTTTTCTCGAGGTGATTCTACTTATAAAGGGCTGACAGCCATAGAGGTTTATCGACAGTTTGCTCAGTTTTCTCACAATATGCATAAACGCGGCATTTACTTCAGAGACTACTCTGGCGGTAATATTTTGATCAATATTCACGCAGATAATGTGCTTGAATTTTCTTTAATTGATACGGCTCGCATTCACAATTTTAATCATTCCATCCCATTCAAACTGAGAATCGCCGACTTAACCCGCGCTTGCCATAAGTTACATGGCGAAGGACGCCAACGCTTTATGCATATATATTTAGCGCTAAGTGGACGACAATTTAACTTTCCCATTAAGCTTAGGTTTTGGCTATATGATGGGAAAGTAAAGCTAAAACGAACCATCGGCCGAAAAGGTATGAAGAAGTTGATTAAGCGTATCAAAGGCATCCGTTAGGCTCAAGCAATAATCTAATGAAAATCATGAGTCCGTTTTAAGTAGATTGTCCACTGGTTTTCTTTGAAGCTCAAGTAAACTATTTATTACGTAATGCATTATCTTACGAATTTAAACAAATGGAGAATTACTATGTGGACAACACCAGCAGCTACTGAAATGCGTTTTGGATTTGAAGTTACTATGTACGTAATGAACAAATAATTTTTGTTCTTATGTTATAAAAAAGGCGCTTAATGCGCCTTTTTTATTTTTTAATCAGTGACAAAGCTTTCGAATATCTTTACTTGCCGTTTTGATGTCATACGCATTGATTAGCGCACCATTAGAATGTTTTAGTGAGACATTTAAAACATCTTTTGCTAACGCACGTCTCGAAGCATCTGTTCCATCTTCTCTACCGCCTAAAACAAACTCTGGTCTTCTCGTCCCAGCCTGAATTATTGATGCCTTTTTAAGTGCATTTTCTTTTTCCACTTCCTGCCGCCTTGCCTTCCCTTTTGATTGAAACAACTCTTCTTCAGTTTTCAATTAAGTTGGTTGCGGGGGGGCGTAGTTTCAATTTTATTATTTTACTTTTAGCTGGTTTTTTCTCCGAGTAGTGCGCAGTCCCATTATCATCCACCCATTTATAAATCGTAGTATGCCCAATCAACGGAGTAATCCACAAACTTAAAACTGTATAGGTTATTTTGATTTTATTAGATTTTTTCACACTTATAAGCTATTGAGGTAGTTCAAACCCTTTCGGCAACAAAACCCAAACCGCACCTTGCTGCTTCATCGACCCAGCTCTTTCCCCAGCCTTGTCACCAGTGCCCCAAAAGAAATCTACCCTTACACCGCCATTAATAGCACCACCCGTATCTTGTGCCAACATTAAGCTTCTGAGCGGCTTAGTGCTATTGGGTTCTGTTGTCGATAAGAAAACAGGTGCACCTAGTGGAATAAATTTTCGGTCAACTGCAACACTACGCTCTGCTTTAATCGGCACACCTAGCGCACCAATTGGACCAGACAAGCCTACGGGCAACTCTCTAAAAAAAACATAGCTAGGATTACTATTGAGTAATGCCTGGAGTTTATCTGAATTATTCCGGGCCCAATTTTTAATCCCCTTCATCGAGGCTTTATCTAAAGTAAGCTCGCCTTGCTCAACAAGCAAACGACCTATCGAATGATAAGGACGACCATTTTGATTGGCATAGCCAACTTGCACTTGCTCATCGTTTTCTAATTGCACCACGCCTGAGCCTTGTATCTGCAAAAAGAAGACATCAATATGATCATCTATCCAAAAAATCTCGTTGCCAGTTAGCGGTGATGGATTTGTATCAATCTCTGCACGCGTACGATAAGGAATAAGCTTTTTACCAGACAGCCGTCCTCTTACTCGTTTATATTTAAGTTGCGGGTAAACATCTGCTAACTCGACAGTAATGAGGTCATCAGGCACTCGATACAAAGGGTGTGAATACTGTTTTGATTGCTTTCGACTACCATTAAGCAAGGGTTGGTAGTAGCCAGTTACCACCCCCGTTGTCGTGCCATCTTCATTCTGAGCACGGAACACATCAAAATGGTTGGATAAATAATCAATAATCTGCGCATTATTGGGTTGCTTCATTGCACTGGCAGCATCACAAGCGGCTTTCCATGCATCCTTTTTACCTAATCGCGTACAGCTTTGCAGCCACGCAGGCCATGCCGCTACAACATCATCCTCTAATAAACCATCCAGATCTTGCCAGCTTGCAGGCTTTAATAATGAATAGGGTGAAATATCTTCTGGCTGCTTCTCTGTTGTTGGCTTTTTAACAGGTGGCGTCTCTGTTGGTTGCTTAACGGCTGAAGGGCAATTACATGCGCTATTTTCTGATTTGACAATGGACTTTGAACATGCCGCTGTCATTAAAATAATACTGATTAATAATATAATTTTTTTCATGATTTAAGGGGCATTCTTAATGAAGCACTCGTGGTGCGGCAAGGGTAAATGACGGGATTTCAACTTCGAATGCAGTGCCATCGATTGCAACAATATGATAACGCCCATACATCTTGCCAACAGCAGTATTTAGCGCTGTAACACTAGTATAGGTAAAGTGCTCATTAGGTTCTAACAAAGGCTGTTCGCCAATGACGCCCAGCCCTTTCACCTCATTCACTTGATTATCTGCATCAGTAATGAGCCAGTGTCGGCTAATCAACTGTGCCGCAACACTACCGGCATTCGTAATAGTAACCGTGTAAGAAAATACATAACGCTCATCTTCTACGCTAGATTGGTCTGCTAAATATGCCGTTTCTACATGTACGGAAAACAAATACGTTTCAGTCATTCGCTTATCTACCCATTTTCAATTTAAAATATTCTATTCTAAGTCATCAATCATTCATATGCTTTAACTATCATAACTACATTAAGCCCCACTTCTTTACAAACATTAAAGAAAGCAAATAACCAATGATTAATGGTTTCTTGTACCTATTTCACAACAAATTTATGTACAAAACCATCAAATCTAACTATTTTACTGATTTACCTAAAGTTTTTGTTCGCATCCATGAACTATCTTGTTAAATTTCACTCAAGTATGAGCCTATGTTGCTGAAACAAAATTTCAGCACATTTAACTCCCAAAAGGAAAAACCATGAAACAAACTGTTAAAAAAGCAGAACCAGTCAAAACATCCTCAGATGATGTGGCTGGTAAAACAAAACTACAGCAAACAAACAAAACAGAATCAAGTCGCTTGCTTAAGCTGAAGGAGACCGATCTATTCAATCGGTTTTTAGAAGCAAACAGCGACTGCGTTTAGCACTCAATAGTCAAAAAGAGAGGGTGTCAATCCTCACTCTCTATACCTTTTTTACTTTCAAAAATCCATTAATTAATTAATAGCGATTTGAGGGCGCCCTGGCTCTGGCCAGTCTAGGTGGAAGTACTCACCACGTGGTTTATCTTTACGCTCATAAGCATGTGCGCCAAAGTAATCACGCTGACCTTGAAGCAAGTTAGCTGGTAAGTCAGCACTTCTATAACCATCATAGTAAGCTAAGGCAGCAGCAAAACCTTGTACTGGCACGCCATTCGTCACAGCTAAAGCAATCACTTTACGCCAGCCTTCTTGACCCTTATTCATCTCTTCAGTGAAGTATGGATCTAACATTAAGTTTTTCAACCGCGAGTTCAATTGGTAAGCATCTGTAATCTTCTGTAAGAAGCGTGCGCGGATGATACATCCACCACGCCAGATTTGAGAAATCTCACCAAAATTTAGTTTCCAATTATATTCAACTTGTGCTTTATCAATCAGCTGAAAGCCTTGTGCGTAAGCACAGATTTTAGAGCAATATAGCGCATCCTTGATTGAATCAATCACTACCGCTTTGTCAGCATCTGACACTGGTGTTACTTTAGGGCCTTTTAGGATTTTACTTGCTGCAACACGTTCTTCTTTAAAACTAGAAAGACCACGTGCATAAACTGCAGCAGCAATTGCGTTAGCAGGTGCGCCAAGCTCAAGTGCATTAGCCGCTGTCCACTGACCAGTACCTTTTTGTTCTGCCGTATCTAGAATCATGTCCACTAAGAACTCTTTAGACATTGGATCTTTTTGCTGCAGAATGTCAGCCGTAATTTCAATCAAGAAGCTTGATAGCACGCCTTCATTCCAGCCAGAAAAAACTTTACTAATCTCGCCTGATTTCATGCCGAGCAAGTTTTTCATGAGCCAGTAAGCTTCACAAATCAATTGCATATCAATGTATTCAATACCATTGTGCACCATTTTTACATAATGACCAGCGCCATCAGGGCCAATGTATTCAGCACATGAGAAACCACCTTCGATAGGTTTTCCTGGCTCAGCACCTTCTAATGGCTGACCTGATTCAGGATCCACTTTTGCAGCAATAGCTGTCCAGATTGGCTCAAGTGAAGCCCAAGCTTGACGTGTACCTGATGGCATGAGTGAAGGGCCAAAACGTGCACCTGTTTCGCCACCAGAAACACCAGAACCAATGAACTCGATGTCTTTTGCTTTTAATTCCTTTTCACGGCGGATTGTATCTGTCCACAATGCATTACCACCATCAATGATGATGTCGCCTTTTTCTAAGAAAGGAAGGATTGCATTAATGGTTAAGTCTGTTGCGCTACCCGCCTTAACCAATAAAACGATTTTACGTGGACGTTTAATGCTTAATACAAATGCAGCTAAGTCTTCATGGCCAATCACACGCTCGTGTGAAGGCTCATTCTCTTTACACTCAGCTAAAAAGTCGCGTGTTTTTGAAGGGCTTCTGTTATAGACAGAAACGGTATAGCCATGGTCAGCCATATTAAGGACAAGGTTTTGCCCCATCACTGCTAGGCCGATTAGACCAATATCAGAATTTTTTACGTTCATTTTCTCAATACTCTTTCTTTAAATGGATAATTTAAATGATTAATGCGCTATCGCTTTTGGCTCAACCGCTCGGTTGTTACTACTGTTTAAGTTTTACTTCAAGATGTTACTAAACATTTGTATGGCTAATTGGTATCCAGTCATTGCTGCTTGCGGATCATAACGATCACCTTCATCACGCATAAATGCATGTTGGGCATTAAATTCATGCCATGAGAAAGTGATTTCCGCTTCTGTTAACTTCTGATACACCAGCATACGACCAGGCGTATCGACATGATTATCTTGCCTACCCCATAGCATCATCAACTCGCCTTGAATATCGGCAAGTTTTTCCATGCTATGTTGCCCAGATTGATTCGGAATCGTATTTGTATGCAAGTCCGTCGCATAGAAACAAGCAGTCGCTTGCACCTCTGGCTGTAATGCAGCACGTAAAGCCAAGTGACCGCCGATGCAGAAACCCATTGCGCCTAAGTTGCCGTCATACCAATCTTGTGTCTTCACATAATCAATTATGGCGCGGTTATCGGTATCGTAACCTTGCACATCTTTAGCGACTTTATCTGCATTGCCTTTGTCACGACCGGCATCGTCATAACCCAATACCGTGCCAATCGGATTTAATTCATGAAACACTTCAGACACTAATACTGCATAGCCTTGGCCTGCCATCAATTTTGCAGCGCGCTCAATCGGGCCCGTTTGATGAAAGATTTCAGAATAAAACAAAATCGCAGGTGCTTTTTTATCATGCGCTGGGCGGTGGATATAGGTGCGCATCACGCCAGTTGGGGTGTTTAAATCAACAACTTCTGATTTGATAATCATAAATTCACTATCTTCGGGGTTTATTCAACCCTCTATTCTACAAGGCTTTAATGTCTTTTTACCCCTGTTATGGTTAAAAAATAAAATTATTTTCATTAATCTGCAATATTTCTGTTACAAAAGTCACTTTACAGTTCGAACCACTTGCTTTACCTTGGGGTCTATTGCATTCCCCCTATTTAATACGAGATAATCACGATGCACCTATTAACTGCTTTTTTAGTATTAACCTTCATGTACAGTAATCTATTAGCTGAAACACGCAACGAACTCAGCTTTAGACTTAATGCTTCCGTGGTCAAAGTGCATGTTGGTACTAAAAAAGGTGGTCATGGCGTCGGCACTGGCATTGCCATTAGCAAGGATTTAGTTGTCACCAACTGTCATGTATTAGCCAATAGCACAGGTGTCAGCATTACCAAATACGGGGATAATTACACCCCCATTGCTCTGAAGGCCGACTGGAAACATGACCTCTGTATTTTACGATTTCAGTATGCAGAGTTAACACCTGTCGAGTTTGGCGACTATGAAAACTTACACTACGAGCAAAAAATTTTTTCAATTGGCTTCCCTGGCGGCCCGCCAAAACCACAGTTCACAGAAGGTAAAATCAAAGCGCTGTACCCACATGATGACAGCGCCATTATTAGAACAAGTGCATCTTTTGTGATGGGTGCTAGCGGTAGCCCTGTCTTTGATGTTGATGGGAAATTGCTGGCTATT
>JBLIIL010000011.1:0-48642 GCA_047634755.1 Methylophilaceae bacterium | reverse complement strand
CTCTTTTCGACCATACAACGCGGACAGAAGGTGGCAAAAATGCATTAACGCCTCTCACCCAAGCATGCTCATCCCGATCACTCTTCGTATCAAAATGCACAACCTGCATTAGCGCATGTACGCCTGTGTCAGTACGTCCTGCGGCATGCACACGTAAAGAATGTTGTGCAATTGAGGCAATCGCCTTTTCTAACGCATCTTGTACGCCGCAACCGCTTGATTGACTTTGCCAGCCACAAAAATCAGCACCATCATATTCGACACCTATTGCAATCCGCATTTACAACACCAATTCAACAATCAAGATTAATGACATTGCACCAATCACCATATAATCAACCCAAGTTTGTTTTGGGTTATCTAATATAATCGCTACATCATCATGCGTGTCATTAACAAAGATGTTACTTAAATAATCGCCAATATTACTGCTTAAACGAGACTTCTTTTCTTGGTTGTCCTGTTGTAACTCAACGTAGTGTAAGGTTAACCATAGACGTGCAGAAAAACGCTTCACATCTAAGCCCAAGTAAGAGAGTGGTTGCATTAAAAAATAAAGACCTGATATTAATTTCTGCTTGGTATTTTGAGTCAACACAATCGATAACGCCGCCAACATAACAGCAATTCTTAACACCTGTTCTACTCCCGTATGCAAACCCTCATAGGTTGGTTTAACGCTAAACGGCCAATGTGCAACGTGCTCACCCGGCGTATTGAATATAAAAATCAATAGCATGACTAAATAAAACCATTTCAAACGGCGCATTAATCGAAAGAAATGACTGTTATTTAAATAAACCAAGAGTGCCAACAAAGTTAGCATTAAGAATAGCAAAACACTGAGATGCAAAACATTGACAATTAATGCAAACAAAAAGAAAGTAATCAATTGCGTTTTTGTATTCAAAATAACCATTGAGCCCTTGTTCTGATTAGCATTAATATAGAAAAGTCGGACACTTGCCGGCTTTGAAATACCAATAAGTATTAAGCTAAGGAAGACAGCATCTGATCAGCACGTTTACGTTGACTCAAGTTACCTTCTTTTAACACTTCTTCTAGCAATTCTTTCGCACCATCTTTATCTTCCATATCAATATAAGCAGCCACTAATTCCAACTTAGTTTCGACTTCTTCAAATGCGGGGATTAAAGACTCTGACTCGACTTCCTCTTTGTCTGCTTTAGTCGTTTTTGTTGGTGTATTGTCGCCATCACCACTAATGTCTAATGAAATACCAGAAATATCCATCACATTAGCTTGCTCAGCAACATCCGCAGGGGCATCGTTATCAATGCCAAAATCAAAATCATCTGCTGCTTCAGCATCATTAATACTTGTTTCAGGATTTTGTGCGTGAGCCTTTTCGGCTTCTGACATATCCAGTGACAAATCGTTAGGAATATCAATTCCTGTTGCTTCTGGAGACGCCTTATCACCAGCTGGCGCTGTATTCAATTCAACACCCTTATTTTGATTTTGTAGCTCAAGTGTTGGGAAGTCCAAACTTGGAGCGGTTTTCTCTAGTGAGCCTTTCGCTTCAGAAGCCAGCTCAACTTCCTCAGCCACTGATGGTGATGGTGATGGTGATGGTTCATCATTAGGCTTATCTAAATCAAACTGTATCGTACTGTCATCCATCTTAAGTACTTCATCAACATTGGCTATTTCTAAGGATAAGTTGTCAATATCAAAAACATCGTCAGTTGTTGTACCAGCAGCAGCACCTTCTACTGCATCACTTTCTGAGTCTGAAAAATCCAAATCAGCCTCTGCTGCTAACGGTGAGTCAGAAAAATCAGAAGCATCAAGCATCTTTTCAGAAACATCTTGTTCACCTAACGCCGTTTCAGGCGTTGCATCATCATCTGAATCTATAGATTCAGATGATGCCACTTGCTCTGTTGGCTCTTTTGCTTGATAAAGCGGATTATTTGGTTCTAATTGCTGTCCAATTTCTGCTACTTTTATCCACGTTGGATCATCTGCACCGAGTGTTGTATACATCTCTCCAGCAAGTGCCTCAAATGCAGAGTTATTTGTAGTGGCTGCATACATCTCTAGTAACTTAAGATGCAATTCATAACGTTGTGGCTCTTTCGATAACGCATCTTTTAAGATTTCTTCTGCTTGCTCATCACGGCCATATGCCATGTAAACTTCAGCCTCCGCAATTGGATCAACATCATTGGTATCGATTAACCCGTTGCTGGTACTTTGAGAAAAGTGTGTTAAAAACGAAGTATCGCCTGTATTAATATTCCCACTAGCGGTATCACCAAAAACGGTACTGGCTTTCAAGCTACCCGAAGTCATAATGCCTTGTTCAAAATCTTCTAGTTTTTTACTGCGCTTGTTTCGGAAATATAACCAGCCAGCCAACAAAAGAGCGATTAAAGCTGCAACAACACCTAAAATCATTTTATCTAACTGCTTAAACATCCCCACAACGCTATCTAGCAAACTAGAAATAAAGCTCGGCTTTTTATTTTCAGCAGTAGTAACAGGTTTAGTTGGTGTCGCTGCTTTAGTTTTTTCTGCCTTTGGTTTTTCTACTTCTGCTGATACAGCTACAGTGTCTGCTTCACTCGCTGCTTGCGCCGCTGTATCGGCTTCTGCTGAATGAGTCTCTGCATCCTTACTCCCAGCCTCATTAGGCTCCTCTTTACCAATATCTCCAGCAACCATGTTTTCAGCTATTTGTGTAGATTTTTCTTGCGCGTTCAACATAGCATCGTTTTTAAGCGTCAATAGCTTCTGCATATCCGCTATCTGCTTCTCTAATGCAGCGATTCTTTCTTCAGCCTCTTTCAGCCCTTTTTCACGCGCACTGACCTCTTCTTGCAATGCCGTCATTTTGGCTTGCATGCTTGCACCTTTAGTATCCGGGCCACCTGTTGAAAGCTTCACAACATCTTTAGGTGGTTTGCTTTTTGGTACTGACTGATCTGCGGCCGCAGCATTGATTTTACCGCTTGATGACTGTGTGTATCGGTTGCTGGTAGCTGGTGTTCGCTTAGCAATCGCAGCAGCTAGTTTATTGCGATATTTATTCCAGTCTGCAGCCTGTAGTTTAATTTCTTTTACTGCTTTTTTTCGTGTCACCGCACTTAATGCTTTTTCTGAAGGTGCCTGTAAAATCTTACCCACTTTCAATCGATTCATATTGTTATCGACAAATGCTTCAGGGTTGGCTTCAAACAATGCAACCAAAACCCTATCCAGACTCACACCATCAGGCCGCATGCGACGTGCAATCTTTGATAAGGTATCACCACTTCGTGTCAGACGTTCTTTTGTTGTTGTTCTTTTTGCTAGCGCAGTTGCTTTAAACGCACCGCTCTTTTTAATATTAGACGTACTGTTATTAACAGAAGTATTGTCGAATGAATTTGTCGCAGGCGGTGTTGGATTACTGACCTCACGCTTGTATTCTGGCGGATCTAGCAATGCAGTGTACTGTCTAACAATACGACCATTACCCCACTCTAGCACTACTAACATATCAACAAAAGGCTCAGAAATCGGTTGGTTAGAACTTAACTTAAGTAGCTTTTTACCATTTGCATCATTACCGACATTGATTTTAATATCCTTCTGATCAGCTGTTCTTTCTATCTTTTGTGCCAAATAGGTTTCTTCTGGGGCTAAACTAGCTTTGAGCGTCGATAATTCAGCAGGTGTTGCAGACAGCAAGTCAATAGTCGCTCTAAATGGCTCACCGATACCTGAAGCGACTTTCATTTGGCCCATTCCGGCCGCAGTCGCGACTATGGGCAAAAACATCAAGCATAGCGCAATTGAAATGTTCTTCATTTTTGAGAAATACACTGTTTCACCTTGAATTTCTTGAAGCTTAAATATGACTTAAATTAATGCCATTTTTATGTAATAAATAAAATAACATCAATTAGTTACAGATGCAAGCTGATAATACACATTATATTCTTTCCGTATGTGTCTGTTTATAAATCACGTCTCTTTTCACCAAAAACATCTACCCACTCACATTCTACTGATTGACAAGCACTCGCAACATACGCCTTATAGGCTCTGCCGCACCCCATAACAACTGATCACCAACGCCAAACGCTGAAAGGTAGTCATCGCCCATAGCTAACTTACGCAGTCGACCCACAGGTGTCTCTAATTTACCAGTCACAACCGCTGGTGACAGCGCTGCAATACTTGCCTCTCGTGTATTAGGAATGACTGTAGCCCAATCATTAGCCTCAGCTAACATTTGCTCTATTTCATCTAACGGTACATCCTGCTTCAACTTAAGTATAAAAGCTTGTGAGTGACAGCGCATTGCCCCAATACGCACACATAAACCATCAATCGGAATTGGGTTGCTAGAGCGGCCAATGATTTTATTGGTCTCTACGCCACCCTTCCACTCCTCTTTACTTTGCCCATTTGTGACTTCCACATCAATCCAAGGAATCAAGCTACCAGCCAATGGCACGCCAAAGCTGTCTGTTGGAAATACATCTGACTGAATGGTATTGGTCACTTGTCTATCAATATCTAAAATCGCAGAGGCTGGGTTTGCTAGCAATGCACTTGCATCTGCGTGAATAGCTCCCATTTGCTGAATAAGCTCACGCATATTCTGCGCACCCGCACCAGACGCAGCTTGGTAGGTCATTGAAGATGCCCACTCGATTAAATCGGCTTTGAACAACCCATGTAGCGACATCAACATCAGTGAAATGGTACAGTTACCACCGATCCAGTTTTTACCGCCTGCATGCATGGCATCTTTAATTACATCCATATTGACAGGATCAAGCACAATCACGGCTTCATTATCCATGCGTAATGTTGATGCTGCATCTACCCAATGACCATTCCAACCATCCGCTCTAAGCTTAGGAAAAACTTCCTTGGTGTAGTCGCCACCTTGGCAAGACACAATCACGTCCATGGCTGTTAAGTCAGCAATGCTTTTGGCATCCTTAAGTGCTGGAGAGTCTTTGCCTACATTTGGTGCTGGCTTACCTGCTTGTGAGGTCGTGAAAAATTGCGGCTCAATATCCGAAAAATCATTCTCTTCCATCATGCGTTGCATGAGCACTGAGCCCACCATTCCGCGCCAACCGACAAATCCAACTTTCAACATACCTTATCCAATTCTTAACTGCATCAATATTAAAACGACTAAAATCTACTATGTGTAAGATTCCCTAACAAACCTACCTTGTAGACTTCTGCACAGCCTTACCTGCTTTTTCAATATCTTTTCCCATACCATCAATGGTATTACAAGCTGATAAAGAAAATACAAACAAAACGGCCAATAATAAACGACTCATCTTTAGCTCCTTCTTAATCGCGGAAATTACCAAACTTTAATGGAAAATCCGTCACACTCTTTTTAACTAGCGCAATCGCATCTTGTAACAAATCACGTTTAGCGCCATTCACGCGCACAGTCTCACCTTGTATGCTAGCCTGCACCTTCATGCGGCTATCTTTAATTGTTTTCACAAGTCGCTTGGCTAAATCACTATCAATGCCATCTTTGATAACCAGCTCTTGCTTTACTTTATCGCCAGAAACCGTTTGCACGTCTTTGTGTTCTAAACGCTTAGCAGAGTCAGACTCTCTCTTCTCCATCGCTGGCAATAAAATATCTTTCACTTGATCGAGCTGAAAATCGTTGTCGCCGTAAACCGTAATAACAAAATCTTTCTCGTTAAAATCCACTTTCGCAGATGTCCCTTTAAAGTCATAACGATTCCCCACTTGCTTAGACGTAGTATCAATCGCATTACTTAATGCAACTTTATCGACTTCTGATGTGATATCAAATGCAGGCATAACAGTTCCTTTCAAATTTTTTATCTTACAGGCGATGTATGTGGCAAGGCGTGAGTACGAAGACAGTGCTAACAGCACGGCTCACAACGCCGCCAGATCGAGCATCAACTTATTCGTAGTGACAGACGTAGTCTAGGGTCTCTATTGTTTCTATTACGAAACTAGAATTCCCCGGCACAGCAAACTTATCGCCAGCCTCATAGGTTTTCCACTTATCCTGCCCTGCCAGTTTCACTTTGCAAACGCCATTATTGACTTCCATCAACTCTGGTGACTCAGTGTTAAACTTCAACGTGCTCGGAAAAATAACGCCCAGCGTATTACGGGTTCCATTTGGAAGTAATACCGTGTGGCTCACACATTTACCATCAAAGTAAATATTAGCTTTTTTCTTTACGCTTACATTATCAAATTGTGCCATCCTTAATTCTCCAAAGCTTTTATGTATACTTCATTATCGCAGAAAAGCGACTGCGCGGAATACATAAAGTACGCATAATCGCTTTTAAATGCTAACTAAATTGCCTTACATAGCTGCAACAATTTGATCACCCATTTCAGAGCATGACACTTTTTTCATACCTTCTTCGAAAATATCGCCAGTACGGTAACCCGCAGCCAATACTTTCTTGATTGCATTTTCGATGCGAGTAGCGGCTTCTTCATTGTCAAAGCTATAACGCAGCATCATCGCCACTGATAGTACAGTCGCAATAGGATTAGCTAAGTTTTGACCAGCAATATCAGGCGCTGAACCATGTGATGGTTCATACAAGCCTTGCTTGCTTGAGTTTAATGAAGCTGAAGCCAACATGCCGATAGAGCCTGTGAGCATTGATGCTTCGTCAGACAAGATGTCACCAAAGATGTTGCCAGTCACTATTACGTCAAACTGCTTAGGGTTACGGATCAATTGCATAGCAGCGTTATCGACGTACATATGACTCAACTCCACCTCTGGATACTCTTTCGCCACATCAATGACGATTTCTTTCCAGAACTCGGTTGTTTCTAATACGTTTGCTTTATCAACTGAGCAAAGCTTTTTACCGCGCTTCATGGCAATATCAAATGCAACGTGTGCAATACGGCGCACTTCTGATTCGCTATACACCATCGTGTTAAAGCCTTCACGCTCACCTGCTTCGTTAGTACGAATACCACGTGGCTGACCAAAGTACACATCACCCGTTAATTCACGAACGATCATGATATCTAAACCTGCCACCACTTCTGGCTTCAATGTAGAAGCGTTAACTAGCTCTGGGTAAAGGTTAGCTGGACGTAGGTTGGCAAACAAACCTAAATCTTTCCGAATCGCCAATAGACCACGCTCTGGGCGTAATGGACGATCTAGATTGTCATACTGAGGGCCGCCAACGGCACCAAGCAATACCGCATCAGCTGCACGGCAAATCTTTTGTGTAAGTTCCGGGTATGGGTGTCCGTACTCATCATAAGCCTGACCACCTAAAGGTACTTCAGTGAACTCCATTTCGATGCCTTCGTTTTTCAACACTTCTAACACACGTAATGCTTGTGTGACGATTTCCGGACCGATACCATCACCTGGTAAAACTGCAATTTTCATCATTTTGTATTTCCTATGTCTTTATTGGTAAACTTTATTGATAAGGAGGTGCGCATTGTTGCGCGTTCACCCACACCCTAGCCCTTCCCCTAAAAGGTGGAGGGAATATTTAGTTTATGTGAATAACCAAGGTTGCGTATCTTGGTGACCAACTTCAAATGCCTTGATTTTGTCTGCATGCATCAATGTCAAACCAATTTCATCCAAGCCATTCAATAAGTTACGTTTTGATGTTTCATTCACTTTAAAACTGAATAACTCACCTGATGGCATGGTCACTGTTTGTGAAGGCAAATCCACATTCAACTTATAGCCTTCAGTCGCTTCACACTCTTTAAACAATTGGTCGACTACTTCGGCGCTAGCCAAAATCGGTAAAATACCGTTTTTAAAGCAGTTGTTATAAAAGATATCCGCGAAGCTAGGTGCGATAATTACACGGAAGCCATAGTCATCAATCGCCCATGGCGCATGCTCACGGCTAGAACCACAACCGAAGTTTTCGCGAGCTAACATGACTTGCGCACCTTTATAGCGCCCTTGGTTCAGTACAAAATCTTGGTTTAGCGGTCTTTTGGTACAATCCATACCTGGCTCACCATAGTTGGTATAACGCCACTCATCAAACAAGTAAGGACCAAAGCCAGTACGCTTGATTGATTTCAAAAACTGCTTAGGGATAATCGCGTCCGTGTCAACGTTAGCGCGATCCAATGGGCATGCTAGCCCAGTAATTTGTGTAAATGCTTTCATGTTTATCTCCTTGCGTTAAACGTTACGAACGTCTACAAAATGACCTGAGATTGCTGCCGCAGCCGCCATCGCTGGGCTCACCAAATGCGTACGGCCACCTGGGCCTTGGCGACCTTCAAAGTTACGGTTTGAAGTTGAAGCACAACGCTCACCCGCACTTAGTCTGTCAGCATTCATCGCTAAACACATAGAGCAACCTGGCTCACGCCATTCAAAGCCAGCATCGATAAAGATTTTATCCAAGCCCTCTTCTTCAGCTTGGCGCTTCACAATGCCAGAACCTGGCACAACCATCGCCACATCAATATTGCTCGCGACTTTTTTACCCTTAGCAACAACAGCTGCGGCACGTAAATCTTCAATGCGGGAGTTAGTGCAAGAACCAATAAACACTTTATCAAGCTTAATGTCTGTAATCAGTGTGTTTGCAGTTAAACCCATATATTTCAATGCATTTTCGATACTGGTGCGCTTAGTCACGTCAGTTTCTTTTGCAGGATCAGGTACAGCAGCGCCAATTGGCAACACTTGCTCAGGTGATGTACCCCAAGTCACTTGTGGTTGAATATCAGTGCCACCTAATTCAATCACTGCATCAAAGTCAGCATCTTCATCTGAATGCAATGTATTCCAGTACTTCACAGCCGCATCCCACTGGTCAGCGTTAGGTGCATATTGCTTACCTTTTAGATATTCTACTGTTTTCTCATCTGGGGCCATAATGCCAGCGCGTGCGCCCGCTTCAATCGCCATATTACAAATCGTCATGCGGCCTTCCATGGATAAAGCACGAATCACTTCGCCGGCAAATTCAATCGCATAACCAGTACCACCAGCAGTACCTGTAATACCAATCACTGCTAAAGCCACATCTTTTGCCGTGATACCAACCCCAAGCTTGCCATTCACTTTCACCAACATGCTTTTTGATTTTTTAGCGCTCAATGTTTGCGTCGCCATTACGTGTTCTACTTCTGAGGTACCGATTCCGTGTGCTAATGCACCGAAGGCACCGTGAGTAGACGTATGGCTATCACCACACACCACGGTCATACCAGGCAAGGTTGTACCGTGCTCAGGGCCAATGACGTGAATGATGCCTTGGTTTTTATCTTTAAACGGGAAGTAGACTAAAGAACCAAACTCTTTAATGTTTTTGTCTAAGGTATCCACCTGCAATTTAGAAACAGGATCTTCGATGCCTTTATCCCAGTTTTGTGTTGGCGTGTTGTGATCTGGGTTAGCCACGATCGTATTATTACGCCAAAGCTTACGGCCAGCAATACGCAAGCCTTCAAAAGCTTGAGGACTTGTCACTTCATGCACTAAATGACGGTCAATATAAATAAGACTCGTACCATCACTATCTTGATGGACTAAATGCGAGTCCCACAATTTATCGTAAAGCGTTTTTCCAGCCATAACAGCTCCTTTTATTCACTATTTCAATTGAGGTTAATTTTTTATTAACGCTATGATAACGACTTTTTAATACCCTAACAAGAATATAGTTTATACTGGTATAAATGATAATAGACTACAAGAGAATTTGTCATGGTAGTGATTGATAAAAGACGTAAAGAATTAGGTGAGTTTTTACAAGCTATTCGCAAGCGCGGCACACCAGAAGAATTTGGATTTCCTACTGGAACAAGGCGACGTGTAAAAGGACTGCGCCGCGAAGAAGTCGCGCAATTGGCTGGCATCAGTGCCACTTGGTATACGTGGATCGAACAAGGCCGTGATGTGAATATGTCTGCCGATGCTTTATTGCGCATGGCACAAGCGCTGAAACTAACAAGAACAGAACGCGCTTATTTATTTGACATGGCTGGCCGGCGTGACCCGCAAGGCCATGTGTCTGAAGAAGATTTAGCCTCTCACTCACTCACAACCTTACTTAAAGACATTCATGTACCCGCTTATGTATTAGGTCGCACTTGGAATATATTGGCATGGAATGCACAAGCAGAAGCCTTATTCGGTGATTGGCTAGCAACGGAAAAAAGTGCCATTACACCCAACTTACTCCGCTTAGTGTTTACCCATTCAAATGCCAAACAATTCTTGATGGACTGGAAAACGCGTGGTCGTCGTTTAGTCGCTGAGTTTAGAGCAGATTGTCGTAGTCGTTTAGAAGAGGTTGAATTGCAAAGCTTAGTTACAGAGTTATCTAAAGCTAGTAGTGAGTTTGAACAATTTTGGAAGCAGCATGATGTACTAGAACGCCAGGGTGGATTGCGAGCGTTTAACCATTCTGAATTAGGTTTATTGACCTTTCAACAAGTCACTATGCAGCCAGTCGATCAAGAGCAACTAAAATTAGTAATGCTCTCGCCTACTAGTAAAGATTAGACAGTATCGCGCATTAACTTATATTCAATCGCATCTTGCAACGCAATCCATGATGCTTCAGTAATATCCGTTGAAACACCAATCGTATTCCAACTACTGTTGGAATCAGACGACTCAATAATGACGCGTACTTTAGCCGCGGTGGCTAAGTTGGAATCCAACACGCGCACCTTATAATCAGTCAGTTTAACTTCTTTAATTGCAGGGTAGATTTCTCTCAGCGCATTACGCATGGCTCTATCTAATGCATCCACAGGACCATCTCCTTCAGCTTCAGCATTCACCGTTTCACCATTCACGAGGAACGAAACGATGGCTTTTGAGTTACTTTCGCCTAGGGCTGGCTCTTTAATACTGATGTTGTATTTTTCAAGCTTAAAGTAGGTTTGGCTTTTACCTAACAATTGACGTACACGCACATCAAACGACTGCTCTGCATTTTCGAACTGGTAGCCTTCATGCTCAAGTTCTTTTAGATGCTCAAGCACACGCTTGGTATCATCAGACTCTTTAGTTAACGCAGGGTCTACCTCTTGCAGCTTGGCCAGCAACGCGCTTCTACCAGCCACCTCAGAAACCAAGGTATGGCGCTCATTACCCACATGTGATGGTTCAATATGTTCGTATGAAATCGGATTTTTATTCACCGCATCAATATGCATGCCGCCCTTATGCGAAAAAGCATCACTACCGACATAAGGTGCTTTTTCATTAAAGGGCACGCCACCAATTTCACTCACAAATTTTGAAACCCTAGTCAAATTGACCATTTGCAAAGTAGGAATACAGTCCATGCCCAATTTCAGCTGCACATTTGGAATAATAGAACTCAGATTAGCGTTCCCACAACGCTCGCCGATACCATTGATTGTACCTTGCACCTGTACAGCGCCAGCTTTCACTGCAGCTATTGAATTGGCCACTGCCATCTCACAGTCATTATGACAATGAATGCCCACTTGCGTACCGAAAGCTTCAACCACCTTCTTTGTGAGCTGAAACACTTCTTCAGGGAAGGTGCCGCCATTGGTATCACATAAACAAAGCACATCCGCCCCAGCATCAGCGGCGACTTTTAATGATTGCATGGCATAGTCAGCGTTAACTTTATAGCCATCAAAGAAATGCTCTGCATCAAACACCACTTCTTTGCCCTGTTGTTTGAGATAAGCGATAGTATCGCTAATCATCGCTAGATTTTCTTCTAGCGTGGTACGTAGAATATCAGTAACTTGATAATCCCAGCACTTACCGAAAATAGCAACGGCTTCTGTATTCGCACTCAGCAGCGATTTTAAATTGCGATCATCAGCTGCTTGAATACCAATCTTGCGCGTACTACCAAAAGCAATAATCTTGGCATGCTTAAGGTTTAACTCTGATACACGTTCAAAAAAGGCCAAGTCTTTTGGATTAGAACCAGGGTTACCCGCTTCGATATAACTAACGCCTAAATTGTCCAGCTGCTGAACAATTTTGAGCTTGTCTTCGACCGTAAATGAAACACCCTGCGCCTGTGCTCCATCGCGCAGAGTTGAATCGTAAGCAATGACTTTCTTAGACATTGTTGTTATTTAGGCGTTCTAAATTTTGCGGCAATGCGTAATCTCAACGCATTAAGCTTAATAAAACCAGCTGCATCCAGGTGGTTATAAGCGCCACCATCTTCTTCAAATGATGCAATATTAGAATCAAACAACGAATCTGTTTTACTATCACGACTGACAACCGTTACACTGCCTTTAAACAATTTTACGCGCACCCAGCCATTCACATGGTCTTGTGTATGATCAATCAATGTTTGCAATGCAACACGCTCAGGACTCCACCAGTAGCCGTTATAAATCAACGTTGCATATTTTGGCATGAGTTGATCTTTCAAATGCGCTACTTCACGGTCTAAAGTAACGCTTTCAATACCACGATGAGCTTTAAGCATAATCGTGCCGCCAGGTGTTTCGTAGCAACCACGTGCTTTCATTCCAACATAACGGTTTTCAACCAAATCTAAACGGCCAATACCGTGTTTACCGCCAAGGCGGTTCAATTCAGCTAACACTTCATGCGCTTTCATGGCTTTACCATTCAACGCAACGATGTCACCTTTTTGATACTCGATGTCTACATACTCAGCTTCGTTTGGTGCATTTTCTGGACTGGTTGTCCAAAGCCACATACTTTCTTCCGCTTCAGCAGAAGGCTCTTCTAAATGACGGCCTTCATAAGAAATATGCAATAAGTTAGCATCCATAGAATAAGGGCTGCCACCCTGCTTATGTTTCTGATCGACTTCAATGCCATGTTTTTCAGCATAAGTCATGAGTTTTTCGCGACTCAACAAATCCCACTCACGCCATGGCGCGATGATTTTAATGTCTGGATTTAGTGCATAAGCACCTAGTTCAAAACGTACTTGGTCGTTACCTTTACCCGTCGCGCCATGCGATACCGCATCCGCATTGGTTTCTGCAGCAATTTCAATTAAACGCTTAGAAATCAACGGGCGCGCAATCGATGTACCCAATAAATATTCGCCTTCGTAGATAGCATTAGCGCGAAACATTGGGAAGACAAAGTCGCGGACAAACTCTTCGCGCAAATCATCAATATAAATATCTTTAATACCTGCTGCGGCTGCTTTCGCACGTGCTGGCTCTAGCTCCTCACCCTGACCTAAGTCGGCAGTAAAGGTGACAACCTCTGCTTGATAGGTGTCTTGCAACCATTTCAAAATAACAGACGTATCCAACCCACCTGAATAAGCCAATATTACTTTTTTCACATCACTCATTTTTTAATGACCTTAAATTAAACCTAATTAAATCTTACCTAATACCAAATATTCCATTAATGCTTTTTGCACATGCAATCTATTTTCTGCTTCGTCCCAAACCACTGACTGTTCACCGTCAATGACTTCGGCTGTCACTTCTTCGCCGCGATGCGCAGGTAAGCAATGCATAAATAACGCATCTTTATTCGCCACCGTCATTATCTCTTCATCGACACACCAGTCAGAAAAGTCTTTAAGTCGTGCTTCATTTTCTGCTTCAAAGCCCATGCTCGTCCATACATCTGTCGTCACCAAGTCAGCGCCTTTTGCGGCTTCCATCGGGTCTTCAAACACAGTAAATGCTTTATTATTGTCCAAGTCAGCCAACTCAGGATCAAGTGGATAACTTGGTGGTGTTGAGATGTTAACGTGGAAGCCGAGTAACTCAGCGGCTTGTAACCACGTGTAGCTCATATTATTCGCATCGCCAATCCAAGCCACTGTTTTACCTGCAATTGAGTCACGTTGCTCAATATAGGTAAAGATATCAGCCAAAATCTGACAAGGGTGATATTGATTCGTTAAGCCATTAATCACTGGTACACGCGAGTTAGCTGCAAAGCGCTCAATCAGGCTTTGCTCAAACGTACGAATCATCACCACATCAGACATGCGCGAAATCACTTGCGCAGCATCTTCTACTGGTTCGCCGCGACCTAATTGCGAGTCACGCGTATTCAAGTAAATCGCCGCGCCGCCCAATTGATGCATGCCTGCTTCAAAAGACAAGCGCGTACGGGTGCTCGCCTTTTCAAAAATCATCACCAAGGTGCGATCTTCTAAGGGCCAGTATTTTTTGTAATCCTTAAACTGCGCTTTAATCCAAGCAGCACGCTCAAATACATAGTTAATCTCTTCCGTGCTAAGATCATTAAATTGCAGATAATGTTTAATACTCATGATTTATTACTCATAGAATTCAGTTTTCTTAACTTAAGCTGGTTTTAATAAAGTGTTCGACGACTGTTACCAAGCGATTAACCAGCTCTTGCGCCTCTTCTTGATTAATCACTAATGGCGGCAATAAGCGAATCACTTTATCTGCGGTCACATTAATCAGTAGTTTGTTATCCAATGCCAGCTTCACTAGTTCAGCACAAGGCCTATCTAATTCAACGCCAATCATCAAACCCGCATGGCGGATATTCACGATGGCGTCATTACCTTCAAATGCCGCAGCCAATTGCTGGTGAATAAAATCACCCATGGCTTTTGCGTTTTCACGTAACTTTTGCTTTTCGATGATTGCTAGCGTCGTTGAACCTGCTTTGGTTGCGAATGGGTTACCACCGAAAGTAGAACCATGCTTACCCGGTGTTAATACCTCAGCAGCCGCACCTTTCGCCAAACAAGCGCCAATTGGTACGCCTGAGCCTAATCCTTTTGCTAAAGCCATGCTATCTGGCATCACATCGGTATGCTGAAAGGCAAACCAAGTACCCGTACGCGCAATACCACTTTGCACTTCGTCTAGCATCAACAACCATTCGTTGTCATCGCAAATTTTACGTAAGGCGGTTATATAGTTATTCATGTCGGCAGGCACTTGTACGCCACCCTCGCCTTGGACAGGCTCGACCAAAATAGCGACAACGTTATTCTTACGCGCAGCCACTTGCTTGATTGCATCGACATCGTCAAATGGCACACGCACAAAACCACTCACTAGCGGCTCAAAGCCAGCTTGTGCTTTACGGCTACCCGTCGCAGAAAGCGTGGCTAAGGTACGGCCATGAAAAGATTGTTCCATCACAATGATTTCAGGATTATCGATGCCTTTGTTATATGCATAGAGTCTAGCTAGCTTAATCTGCGCTTCATTGGCTTCGCAGCCCGAGTTACAGAAAAACACGCTATCCATGCCCGAAATATCAGCCAGCTTATCGGCCAAGGCTTTTTGCTCGGCAATATGATATACGTTAGAAACATGCATCAATGTCGCCGCCTGCTCGCTAATCGCTTTCACAAAATCAGGATGTGAGTGACCTAAGCCAGTCACAGCAATGCCAGATAATGCATCAAGGTATTTTTCACCCTTGTCATCCCATAGCCATACGCCCTCACCTTTTGCAAAAGTGACTGGCAACCTGACATATGTGTTCATTACATGTTGCGACATACCATTCCAATAACACTAAAAATACAAAAACAATGTATAAAACATTGTTTTTGTATTGAATTAAATTCATGCTTATAAAAACAAAAAAGGCGGCTAAGGCCGCCGTTACAGCACCCGCTTAAACTACCCGTTTAGCAATGCCAATCGAATGCCTTCGCTGACTACGACTAATATCAAAAATGTGGACAATGCCCACACAAACAGCTTCTTACGACTCTGCTGTTGCACCGCTTTCGCTGCAACGCGGCTTTGTATTTTCGATGATGATAATTTTGTCATTATGATCCTGACTAAACTGAACCTCACTAAATATAGTAAATCAGCTAAAAAAATTGTATTTACCGTAATGATTAGATTAAAGCAAAAGCACATTTTATGCAACATTTCAGGAGATAGCACACAAGTTGCACTGCTTTTTTGAAGCTAGCCAATGAAGCCATGCAATAACGTTATAATGCTGTGAAATAAGATATCCCTCATTGTGCTTCATCAAGTCAGCACTCTACAATAGCAAATCTAAATGAAAATAGAATCGAAACCCATAGCAAGATGACAACAACCTCCGCTAAAAAAAACAGTCCTTTCGGCAGCCTTTGGATGCTAGCTGCTGCACTGTGCTTTGCCATCATGGGTGCATTAGTCAAAGTAGGTTCAGCCAAGTTCTCTAGTGCAGAGCTGGTCTTTTATCGCTCACTACTTGGGTTAATGATAATCTATAGCTCCATTCACATTAAACAGCTACCTGTCAGAACACCGCACCTTAAAAAACAACTATCCCGGGCATTAATTGGCTTCTTCTCATTATTAATGTTTTTCTACGCTATTGCACACCTGCCTTTAGCGACGGCCATCACACTTAACTACACTTCCCCGCTATTCCTAGCAGCATTCATGCCCTTCATGCTGGATGAAAAACCAAGAAAACTACTCTTTCTAGCCATTGGCATCAGCTTTGTCGGCGTCATCTCGGTATTAAAACCCAGCGTAGCCAAAGAAGACTTATTTGCCGCACTCATTGGTTTAGCCTCTGGTTGCGGCGCTGGTTGGGCTTATTCCTATGTCAAGCAACTCGGCAACCTACATGAGCCCGATTGGCGCACCGTGTTTTACTTCACACTGGTTTCAACGATTGGCGCAGGTATTTGGATGTGTGTAGACCAACCGACTTTACCCGCATGGCAAGATTTACCAGTCTTACTAGGCTTAGGCCTATCAGCCACCATCGCGCAACTAGCGCTGACTCGCGCTTATCGTACGGGTAAAACGCTGACGGTTGCGAGCTTGAGTTATACAACAGTAATTTTTTCCAGCCTGTTTGGTATGCTGTTTTGGGGTGAGCATTTATCGCTCTCGGAATGGTTAGCGATTGTGCTGATTGTGGCTGGTGGTTTGATTAGTATTCGGGCGTCGCAAAAATAGCTTATAGCGTTATGCACTGGACACACCTCATTTAAGCTACCTTTTCTTTCGCCTATAGGCGAGTTACATTAATACTTGACTATTACATATAATGTAAAAATAGGCGTTATCGCACCTAAAGAAGTTAGCGTGCATCGCGAAGAGATTTATGATCGTATCCAAGCTGAAGCCAAAATAGGAAGGTCTTTTCTTGAAAGAATAGAAACATTTAAGCCTCTATGCGAGGGCCTTCAAAATGCTGTGTCAAGTTTGATTTAAATATCCAGCACGCTATCTAATTCTGGGGCGTCATCAAGCTCAAATGTTCCTGAACCTGTTTTAATTCTCTTTGAGCTGATGCCATTTTTTCTATTGCGTTGCTAATTGCTGGAGAGGTGGTTATTGAGCTCATCTGTGATAGCCACTTTGGTGAGTTGCTTTATCAATGGCATTGAAATGCCACCTTTACTTGTTAGCTCTTTTTCGGACTGTAAGTCCTCTAAAGCTTTGTTGAAATCAGATGGGTTTATCATGGTTACTCCTTAAAATATGCATAAGCATTAAGTTTAAGTGAATGACACAGATTTTTGAACATTACCAAAATACAACAGACTGCCAACCTTAAATTTTAAAATAATTTGACCTTTTTAGCTACATTTTATAATTTAAGTATTAGTAGAAGTGTAATAGCTTAATAAATCAGGACACTAAGTTAGATACTGTGAGTAAATCATCCGCCTTTATGTACTGTTTTGTTCAAAATTACAGGAGAATGTTAAATTTTCGGTATTGATAATTTATAAAGGTTTTACTTCAATAACCAATAGTGGCTCAAACTATTCAGCCTCACTGTATATATCGGGGATTCTACCTAAAAACCACCTTGCATCAATGATGCCTCAAACTCTTTAATTGGCATAGGTTTACCAAACAGATAGCCTTGGAAGTGATTACACCCATCCTCTTTAAGGTAAGCTAGTTGACTTTCAGTTTCTACACCTTCGGCAATAACGTTTAGGTTCATGCTTTGCGCCATAGCGATGATGGTTTTCGCAATCACTCGGTCGCTGCTGTTGGTAGTAATATCGAGTACAAACGACTGATCAATCTTCAGTTGAGACAAGGGTAATTTCTTGAGGTAATGTAAAGAAGAGTAACCTGTACCAAAATCATCCAATTCAAAATGAACTCCAATGGCTTGCAATGCAGTCATTTTAATAATAATGGAGTCAATATCGTTGATCAACATGCCTTCAGTTAACTCTAAATTAAGAAGTGCTGGGTTAATGGCATATTTTTGAATGGAGGCCTGTACTTGTTCTACAAAATCTGATTGATTGAATTGATTAGCGCTGACGTTGATTGAAAGTGTAAGTTCGCGAGTGAGTGTATTTTGTTCCCATGTTTTTAGTTGTGCTAAAGCAGCTTCTATTACCCATTGGCCAAGGGGTAAAATTAGATTGGTTTCTTCGGCTAACGGAATAAACTGTAGAGGCGGAACTATGCCGCGTTTGGGGTGTATCCAGCGAATTAATGCTTCTGCGCCCAGTGGTTGATTAGCACTATTTAATTGTAATTGGTAATATAGTTGAAATTCGTTGTTCTCAATGGCTAAGCGAATATCGCGCTCTATATCTGTTCGAGTGTTAAGGTCTTCTTGCATGACCGGATCGAAAAAGCACAAGTTGTTCCGCCCCTTACTCTTAGCTTGATACATGGCAATATCAGCTTGCTTGAGCAAATCTTCAATCGGAGCCTTGCTTGCACAGAATAGGTTAATGCCGATACTGGCGCTACCATGATACTCGAATCCTTCGAGAGTGTAGACTTCGTTGAGATTGATTAAAATTTTATTAGCGATTAACTTCGTTTGGGTGGCCGCTCGAGTTATTTCGTTAGGCAAACCTTTTAGCATAATCACAAACTCATCGCCTCCCAGCCTTGCTACAGTATCGCCTTTACGTACGCAGAGCAACAGACGCTGTGATACCTCTTGCAGGAGTAAATCACCAAAGTCGTGTCCTTTGGTGTCATTCAAGGTCTTAAAGTTGTCCAGATCAATGAAAAATAGTCCGCCATGGTGATGGTCGCGTTCGCTGGAAGTCATCGCCTGCTGCAGACGATCAAACAGCAGCCGTCGATTGGGTAGATTGGTAAGCGGGTCGAAAAAGGCTAGCTGATGTAGATCTTCTTGCAGTTTTTTGTTGGATCCTATGTCTGAAAACACACCAACATAATTGACAACTTTGTTGTCCGAATCGTACATTGCGTTGACACTCAACCATTCTGGATAAATGTCGCCATTCTTACGACGGTTCCATAATTCACCTTTCCAACTGCCGATTTCTATCAACGTTTTCCACATTGATTGATAGAATTTCTTGCCCTGACCTCCTGAACGCAGCATGGCAGGGGTTTTGCCTACTACATCCTCAAGATCATAGCCAGTGGTATTGGTAAAGCCGCGGTTAACATGAATGATGTACGCTTTGGCATCGGTGATCAATATGCCTTCAGATATATTTTCAAATGCCACTGTAGCCAAATTACGGTAGTTGAGTTCAACTTCCAATTGTTCTATCAATGAATTGCGTTGATGCTGTAATTCTTTTTCCTGTGAAATCAAGGCTGTGATTAGACTTAGGCGGGAAATAACACCTATAAACTGCTTGTTATTGATCACTGTGACAAATTTACATTTTTCAGAATCAAAACGTGCTTGTACTTTATTTAGTGAGGTATTTGAAGATAATGGTTTTGCTGCTTTCCGTACAATTAAATCAGAAAACATCCGACCGGGAAAAAGTGCCGCTTGACGTGCTTCTACAATATCTAAGAAGCGGCCTTCTTCATCAAAGACTGCAAAGACGTTTGGCTTAATATCACTTTTTGTTACTATATCGTGGTATTTTTGAAGTGCATCGACCTTGACCACGCGCGAGCAAAGACAATCCTTCGCCTGTAAGCTACTGGTCATGACGATTTTATCTCTATCAAAACTTCAACTTTAAGATCAATTAAGCCCTCTAAAGCTTTATCTAGACCCCATATTACTCCTTAAAATATGCATAAGCATTAAGTTTAAGTGTATGAAACAGATTTTTGAACACTACCTACTAAGGTAATCCCCTCATTATTAACTGCAGCTAAAAGTAGAAACTAATCGACCAAAGCTAACTTTTGCTTTGGGATCATGCTACCCAATGCCATGTTAGGTAGTTCGTGATTGTATGTCCATAGCTAACCTGTGGCAAATTGCTGTACTTTCAAGCACGAATAACCAGCTTAAGCCGGTATATTCTGTGGGGAAGACATTTACGGTCTCAGCAACGCTTTCAAACAAGTGATGCGCTAGCTAATCATATCTCACCGTTCCACTATACCTTTGCACATAAGTGTTCTGTTGTGGATTGCCTGGCTGAATAAAATCAATGCGGATGCCACGCTTCTTTGCCCACTCCGCTGTCATTGCACTGATGTACTAAGGGCCGTTATTACAGCGAATAGCCGTTGGTGCGTCACGCCATTTAATGATTTGATCCAATGACCGGATCACACGCTCAGACGGCAACGAGAAATCCACATCAATACATAATCCCTCACGGTTAAAGTCATCAATCACGTTAACAACCTGATCGAACGACCATCTGATAACTGGTCATGCATAAAGACCATCGACCACACTTTATTCATTTGTTCTTGCACCGCCAGCGCTTGTGGCTTAGTACGCACTAAACGTTTCTTTAGCTTAATCATTAGGTTAAGTGCTAACTCACGGTATATTCTATAAATTCTTTTGTGGTTACATTGAAAGTGTTGCACATTGCGTAGATACAAATAGCATAAACCAAAGCCCCAGTTACGCTGATTATTGGTTAAACGAATCAGCCAGTCGGCAATAGCGTCGTTCTCTGAGGATTGTTTAGGCTGATAGCGATAGCAGATCTCAGAGATACTAAACGCAACACAGGCCGCACGAATTGTTGTGGAGTAATATTATCAGCGATTCTGATAGCCTTCAGTTTAGCTAGCGCACATAAATGACTGCTTTTAGAAGCCTTCTCATAAATGGCAATATTTGGTTCAATGGCAAACCCACCCAATATAAAGTAGGCCATTGTCGCGGAAACTATCTTATAAGATTCTTTTTGCGACTTGCTTTCATTTAGCTTGTTGCCTTGTGTTAAAGATATTGCTCGAGTCGCAATATTATTATCTATTAGTACACTAAATTTATTGGCTTTTAAAATGGATGCTTCTATATATGTGCTGAATGAATAGGGGTCACTTATAGTTGATGGTTGATGGTTGATGGTTGATGGTTGATGGTTGATGGTTGATGGTTGATGGTTGAGCAATGAGAATATCAGTATTTCTAACAATGAATTCAATTTGAATTACATCATCTAGTGGGAAGTGGAACTGGTAAATGTACGAGATACCTCTAATCCATATTGACCTCTTATAGTATTTAATATGCTTATTTTTCGTCCAGCGAAACTTACGGATCAATCAACCCACTACGCATAGCAATCAACGCAATCTCAGCCGAGTTATTCGCATTCAATTTCTGTTTAATATTATACAAATGCGTTCCTACCGTCCTTGGGCTTAAGAACAAGACCTCAGCAATCTCATTGGTGGTTTTACCTTTAGCCAACGACATAAACACTTCGAACTCACGCTCGCTCAACACATCCACTGGGTTTTGCTCGCCTGAAAGCTGCTGTATCGCCATTTGCTGCGCGACGCTGGCTTCAATGTATTTTTTACCTGAAGCAACCACACGAATGGCTTTAATCAACTCTTCTGCTGCACTACGCTTAGTCACATAGCCCATTGCGCCTGCATTGAGTACGCGTTTCGGATGAACGGAATCTTCATGTGCGGAAAGCACTAGTATCTTGGCAGAAGATTCTTTGTTTAGAATGCGTTCAATGGCTTCCATGCCGCCCATGCCCGGCATCGTAATATCCATCACGATGACATCAGGCTTATGTTCCATATAGAACTTAATTGCTTCTTCACCATTTTCACCTTCGGCAATCACTCTAATATCGTCAGAAGTCTCTAACAACATTTTAAAGCCCATACGTACCACCGCATGGTCATCAACCAACATTACATTTATCTGGCTCATTCTTCAGTCCCTATTTTTACTGCATTAGGTATTGTTATATTAATTGCTGTACCGGCGCCTAGTTCAGAATTCACACTAAAATTACCATGTAAGCCCTGGACACGCTCTCTTATTCCTAACAAACCAAAGTGGTTCGTTTGATCAATGGCATGAATATCCATCCCTTTGCCATCGTCTTTAATCGTCAATTCCAAATCATTTGCATCGCTGAGTTTCAAATCAATATCCAGCGTCGACGCTTGCGCATGTTTAATCGCATTATTAATCGACTCTTGTATCATTCGATAGAGATTGATGTTTAAGGTTTCACCTAATGCACCCATATTACCTGTTAAGTGTAAATTCACTTTTAAATCAGGGTGTTGCTCTTGCTGCGAGTTAACTAAATCTTTTAATGTTTCTAGCAAGCCGAGGTTATCCAAAGAGCCTGGCCTTAACTGTTTAATAATATTGTGCATGCCATCATAAATATGATTCGCCGCGCCTACAATCGTCTGCGCACTGGCTTCCACTTCAGGGGCTTTCTCTTTGGTTTTGCTGGCAATGGCAACAGCAAAGGTTTTAATCGCCGTCACATACTGGCCCAACTCATCATGCAATTCTCTGGCTAAACTACGGCGCTCTTCTTCGATATGCTTTTGAATTAAGTGAGTCACTTGTCTGTTCTCTTCGAGTTCGCGCTCTACCGCTAACGATTCCGCCATGCGATTTAAGCTGTGTCCTATTTTGTCAAACTCAGGCAGGCTAAAGCTAGGTAAACGCGTACTTAAATCACCTGTTTCCATGTGCTTAATCGCGGCTAAGATGGGATGCAATGGCTTCAATAAGCCACCTAACATCCAGTAAACTGCCATATTCAACGCAATAAAGAACCCCAGTCCGATCCAAAACAAATTACGTATTTTTGACCAAGCCTCACGTATCGCGCCGGCTGGGTCTGGTCTTACCTCAAAGCGACCAAAACGGATTGGCCTCATGACAGGCTCATCCCTAGGGTCCAACATACCATAAAACCATTCAGGTGGTTTTTCATCAATACGATATTGGGAATCTGGTGATTGGTATAGCACCTCGCCACGGCCATTATACAAATAGATTTTATTGCTACGCACTTGCCCCAAATCTTCTAAAAATCGTAGCAAGACGATATGCGTGTAGCCTAGGTCAAAGCCTTGCCCAGAGCTGATCATTACCGTATCTAGTAGGTGCGTTGTTACATGCGTCGCTGCTTCAACACTTTCCTGAATAGAAGATTTGGCGCCCCTTAATAGTATCGCCCCTACCGTTATCATAAATAACAGCAGCAATAAGGTAATGAGTAAGTTTAAGCGTAGCCGCAAGCTCATATTCGTTTTCTACTTTTCTTTCTATGGTTGTTAATTAAATAGGCGTTAATCAAAAAGACTTAATTCAAAAATGTTGAAATGCCTAACTAACTTGTGCAGAGTTTAGCAACCTTCATCAATTTGAAATATAGTGCTATTCATGAGTTTACAAACCAAATTAATCTGCTCTGCAGCCTCGGCCATCCATGCCGCTATTATTACACATAAGCCTGATATTGAGCCTCTGGATCAAGCGATTGGCGATGGTGACCATTACATCAATGTCCTGCGTGGCACAGAAGTAATAGACAGTATGGCCGACGAGCTATCGTCATTAGCTGCTGATGAGTAATTGAATAAGATTACCATGAAACTGCTTAGTACTATTGGTGGTGTAGCGGATCCTTTATATACTAGCTTTTTTATGGGCATGGCAAAAACCATTAAACACAATGGTGGGAATAGTCACTTAGATATTGCAGCCGCTTTTACAGCTGGCGTGCAAGAATTGATTAAACGCAGTAAAGTAAAAGTAGGCGAAAAAAAGTTAGATGTATTACTCCCTAGTGCCCACACCTTCATTTTTAGCGCGATTTAAAACGAAACTACCGCAGAAATCCCCGACGACATTAATACTGTAGCAGACAAAGGCTTGGAATCGACACGTGACTTAGTTGCGACCAAGGGCCGCGCTGCTGGCTTAGGTGAACGCTCTGTTGGGCATTTGGATGCAGGTGCGAAGAGTTGCCAAGTGATGATTAAAGCAGTATGTGATTTGGCATTAAAAATAAAGTAAATTATTAAAATAAACCACCGCTATAAACCACCACTATGAAAAAATTTGTTAACAACGTCGATAATATACTTACCGGGAGCTTATCTGGTGGTGGCGCTGGTCACAAGCCCTTGCATGCAGGCTTTATCGGCAAAGGCATGTTAGACGCCGCTTGCCCCGGTCAAGTATTCACCTCCCCGACTCCTTACCAAATCGTCGTAGCTGCTGAAGCGGTTGATACGGGTAAAGGGGTGTTATTTATTGTCAAAGACTAAGCTGCCAATGTGATGAATTTTGAAATGTCTGGCGAAATGTTGAGCATTAAAATGTCACCGTGCTAACTAGTGATGACTATGCCGTGATTAACAGTACATTTACCGGTAGCCGCCGTGGCGTTGCTTGCACGGTGAAGAAAAATGTGTCGATAGCTTTGCGGAAACAGGTGCTGACTTAGCGACTTGCAAAGCGCTAGGCGATAAGATAAATGCACAAACGGCCAGTATCGGCGTTGCCTTTACCAGCTGTACTTTACTTCCTGCTGGGAAACTGACATTTGAGATTAGTGAAACTGAAGTTGAAATGAGCGTTGGCATACATGGCGAACCCGGACGCAAATGCGAAACCATGCACGAGACAGATGCGATCATTAAAGACATGGTCGATACCATACTGACGGACTTAGCAGATAAAGCAAAAAGCGCTGAAGTGCTTTTACTCGTTAATGGCTTAGGCGCGACACCGTTGATGGAACTTTACCTTATCTATTAACACCACCGAAAAACTACTTCTAAAACTAAGTATTATAATCATTAGGTCACTAGCCGGCAACTATACAACGGCCATTGATATGTCAGGTGCGTCGGTTACGGTCTGCATCCTAGGTTAAGAAATAAACAGCATTGGGATAGCCCTGTACATACTGCCGCATTGCGCTGGGGTGTTTAAAAACTGCGTTTAATTAGCTACGTTAAAGACAGTATCCCATAAACCAATAACGGCCTTAGCATGTTGCTCCACCAGCGCATGTTCAACCTTGGCATTCATTTCACCTTGCATCCTTGCGGAATGCTGCAAGCTGCGATACTTACGATAAGCACCAGCTGATTGCTGTGCCAAACGAGCATCAATCACACCCAAATCACCTAACGTTGCTAATAAAGCAATATTGCCGATATTTTCAGTCAACACATCGTTTTTCCTAGCATGGGCAAGCACGAGATACTGCACAATAAATTCGACATCAATAATGCCGCCTTTACTCTGCTTTAAATCAAACAAATCAACGGTGAAGCGTTGTGCATGGCGCATTTTCTTGCGCATCTTAATCACTTCAGTGCGGAGCTTCTCAAGATCACGCTGCTGCCGCATGACCGCAATACGTACTGCCTCAAACGTATTGCCAACACTGACATCACCTGCAACAAAGCGAGCGCGGGTAATCGCTTGATGTTCCCACACCCAAGCACGTTTCGATTGGTATTCGTCAAACGCTTTGGTTGAACTCACCAACAGGCCACTATTCCCGTCTGGTCGCAGCTCTAAATCCGTCTCATACAGTAAGCCTGCTGGCGTTAAACTATTAAACCAACTACTAATCCGCTGTGCAAAGCGTGCATAAATGCTAACAGCGTTCTCTGCAGCGTCTTCAAACAAAAAAATGATATCCAAGTCTGAGGCGTAGCCTAGCTCTTTTCCACCGAACTTGCCGTAGCCAATCACAGCAAACTTTGGTTTTTCAATATGTTTAAAGCTGGTCGATTGCCAGATGGTTTGAATAGAAACATCAACAATCAAATCCGCTAGCGCACTTAAATAATCTGACAAGGCTTCTAGTGACAACTGCCCAGTAATATCTTGCGAGATAAAGCGAAAGATAGCGGCATGCTTAAAATGTCGCATGGCGTTCATTTGCTGTTCTACATCATCAGCCATCACCTTCATGGTTTGAGTAATTTCATGACGCAATACGGCAAAGTCAGGCGTCGCATATAAACTCGCCTCATCAAGTAATTCATCTAAGACAATGGGATGTTGCGTCAAATACTGCGCACACCATGTACTGGCGCCACATAAGCGCACCACCAGACTTAAGGCTTGCGGATATTCTGCCAATAAAGCTAAATAACTCGCACGACGACAAATCGCATCAATAAAGTCCATTGTCCGCATGAGTGCAATATCAGGGTTGCCAACGTGACTGGCGACTTTTATTAAGACGGGTAAAAGCTGATTAAAGCGCTGCCGACTTAATTCTTGCAATTGCTGATAATGGTGGCCTTGATGCAGTTGCTGAATTTGCTTTAACGTATCGTCAGCTCGTTGATAACCTAACGCTTCTAGCGCCGCTAAGCTTTTCCCATCATCTAGTTCACCATCCCAAATAGATTTAGCGGCTGTTAGCGTGGGGTCTTGTGTATCTGCTTCATCGTTTTTTTCTTCATCAAGGCTAAAGGTTTGATCAAATTGCACACGGACAAAATCACGATGCTGATTTAACGCTGCCATAAAATCATCCCAGCCATCAAAATCCATTGCCGTCGCTACACAAGCACGCGCCGCCTCACTTTTAGGCAAATCTTGCGATTGCGCATCTTCCAGATACATCAGCCGATGTTCCACATTACGCAAAAACACATATGCATCGCACAAGCGATCTACGGCATCATCTGGCAGCAATCGTTTTGTTTTTAGCAATCCCAAAACTTGCAAGGTTGGGCGAATTTGCAAAGCAGGCTCTTGTCCACCACGAATCAACTGGAACACCTGCGCAATAAACTCAACTTCACGAATGCCGCCGCGGCCAAGCTTAATGTTATCTTTACCTCCAGTCGCCTTTGCACTTTTTGCATTCACGTCCCGCTGTATCTGCACTTTCAAATCACGCATGCTAGCAAAGGCGTTGTAATCTAAATACTTGCGATAAACAAATGGCTTAAGCAACTGAGAAACCGCATTGCCGCCTGTCACTTCCCTGCCCTTAATCCATGCGTAACGCTCCCACTCGCGGCCATTATTTTGATAATAAGCCTCTAGCGCATCCAAGCTTGAAACTAACACACCTTCACTACCAAAAGGGCGCAAGCCCATATCCACCCGAAACACAAAACCATCGGATGTTGGCTCATCTAACGCAGCAATCAGCTTTTTACCCAATAGCACAAAGTAGTCTTGATTGCTGATTCTTTTCTCACCATTCGTGTCACCTACCGTCTTGCCATCTTGCTCATAGGCGAAAATCAAATCCACGTCGGAAGAAACATTCAGCTCCATGCCGCCTAACTTACCCATACCAATCACGACTAAAGACTGCGGCACGCCATGTTCATCGGCAGGCTCACCATACTCAGCCATTTGCCAGTCATGCAAATAATCAATCGCGGTATTAATGGCAAAATCAGCAAGCTCGCTAATCGTATTTAGCACCTCACCCAAGTCGGCCAAATCATTCAAATCGCGAAAAATTAGTCGAGCAACAACCTGCTGTCTTAACTTTCTTAATGCTTTTTTTAAACTGGCTTCATCATTAATTTTATATTGTATTAAAAAACTTTGCATCTCTAACAACCGATAGGAAACATGGCTATTTTCTAGCAAATCTGCAATTAAAACCTTGTCTTGTGAAAGTAATCTGGCGGCAAATGGACTGCATAAAGAAACCCTTTGCAAACTTGATAATTGCAAAGCGGTTAATTTCATCTCGTTAAAAATATCTTGTGGTTTTGACATGCTGTTTTTTAGGGTAGTATCTCATTACTTAATTAAAGTCATATATCAAATATAAAAGCACTGTTAGGGAGAGTTTAGCATGTCCATCGAGTCAGTTTCGCACGAAAATCGCAGGTTTGAACCTTCAGCCGCATTCAAGAAAAATGCAAACATCTCAGGCATAAATGCCTACAATACACTCTGTGCAGAAGCGGAACAAGATTACGAAGGCTTTTGGGCCAAACTAGCCCGTGAATTGTTGGTTTGGGATAAGCCTTTCACGAAAACACTTAATGAAGACAACGCCCCTTTTTACAAATGGTTTGAAGATGGCGAGTTGAATGTTTCAGCCAATTGCTTAGACAAACACCTCGACACCATTCCGAATAAAACCGCGATTATCTTTGAAGCCGACAATGGTGACACCAAGTCCGTCACTTACAAACAGCTTTATCATCAAGTGTGTCAGTTCGCTAATGGCTTAAAAACATTGAATCTTAACGTTGGCGATCTCGTCATTATCTATTTACCGATGGGCGTAGAAGCCGTCGTTGCCATGCAAGCTTGCGCACGTTTAGGACTAGTGCATAGTGTAGTGTTTGGTGGATTTTCAGCTAAGAGCTTAAACGAACGCATGATTAATGCTGGCGCAGTGGCTGTGATTACCGCTGACGCGCAATTTAGAGCAGGTAAAACTCTACCCCTCAAAAAAGCAGTCGATGAAGGCATTGCAATGGGTGGCTGTGAGCGCGTGCAAAAAATCATTGTGTTAAAGAAAACTGACCAAGAAGTGGCTTGGAGTGACCATAATATTTGGTGGCATGATTTAATCGCAGGCCAAGCTGACGAATGCCCTCCTGTCATCGTGAATGCAGAGCATCCGCTCTTCATCCTCTACACCTCAGGCTCTACAGGCAAACCAAAAGGTGTGCAACATTCATCTGCTGGCTATTTGCTGCATGCCATGAATACCACACGCTGGACGTTTGATATTCAAGACGATGATGTGTTTTGGTGTACGGCTGATGTGGGATGGATTACAGGTCACAGCTATGTGGCTTACGGCCCAATAGCATTGGGCGCAACGCAAGTCGTCTTCGAAGGCGTGCCAACCTACCCGAATGCAGGTCGATTCTGGGAAATGGTAGAGAAACACAAAGTCTCTATCTTCTACACCGCACCAACGGCGATTCGCTCACTGATTAAAGCAGGTGAAACCAACCCAGAGACACACCCAAGCAAATTTGACTTATCCAGCTTAAGATTACTCGGCACCGTAGGCGAACCGATTAACCCAGAAGCATGGATGTGGTATTACAAAGAAGTTGGCGGCGAACGCTGCCCGATTGCTGATACCTTCTGGCAAACCGAAACAGGCGGCCATGTCATCACGCCACTACCTGGTGCAACTGCATTAGTACCAGGTTCTTGCACCCTGCCATTCCCAGGTATTGATATTGATGTCGTCGATGAAACAGGCAAAGACGCACCATGGGGCGAAGGTGGCTTATTAGTTATCAAAAAACCATGGCCTTCTATGATTCGCACTATCTACGGCGATCCTGAGCGCTTCCAAAGCGCCTACTTCCCAGAAAACTTAGGCGGCAAATACTACCTAGCAGGCGACGGCGCAGTCCGCGATAAAGTCACCGGCAACTTCACCATCATGGGACGTATTGATGATGTGCTGAATGTATCAGGTCACCGCCTAGGTACGATGGAGATTGAATCAGCCTTAGTCGCCAACCATCTAGTGGCAGAAGCCGCTGTTGTCGGCAAGCCTGATGATATCAAAGGTGAAACGATTGTCGCTTACGTGGTATTAAAAGGTGAGCGCCCTACTGGTGATGATGAGAAAGCGATTGTGAATGAACTTCGTACATGGGTCGGTAAAGAGATTGGGCCGATTGCTAAACCGAGTGAGATTCGTTTTGGGGATAACTTACCTAAAACGCGTAGTGGGAAGATTATGCGACGGTTATTGCGGAGTTTGGCTAAGGGTGAGGAGATTACTTCGGATATTTCTACGTTGGAGAATCCTGCGATTTTGGAGCAGTTGAAAGAGAGAGGTTCACCTCTTTTAACTGCATAAAAAACTTTCAGCGCTTTAGCCAATTTGATAAAAAAGGTATTAGTGCGGCCTCTCTAATAGGCGGCTATAATGCATAAAATCCGTAGAGACAATCTATCCACCCTATCAAAGAGAAATAGCCAATATTCATGTCATATCAATGTATTTCAATAGCAGAAGCAGAAGCCATCGTCCAATCAGGAGAAGCAGCCTTACTCGACATTAGAGATGGTGCATCTTTTTCAGCAAGCCACATCAAAGACGCAGCACATCTGACCAATGAAAACGTCGCTGACGTCATCAGCAATGCGGATAAAGAGAAACCTTTGGTGATTTATTGCTACCATGGCAATAGCAGCAAAGGCGCTGCTGATTACTTCTACAACCAAGGCTTCAAGAAAACATACAGTGTGGATGGTGGCTTTGAGATTTGGAAACTGACTGCAAGGTCAATAACGATTAAACACTAAGCCGCAACGCAACTCGAAAGCCTACTATTACTTATATCATGCGCCACACCCAACAAGAAGGCGCAATCAATACGAGTGCGCCACGAACTTAGAAACCAGCTACATTGATATGCTCTGTTATAGTAGTGGTTGGTCCAGCCCATTCACAGCTCTGAAAATATCAATAAAAGTGTTGGGCATTTCAATCTCAATTGGTACATGTAGCCTTCTAACAGTATCAGAGGCTGAAATAATGCCACGGATTTGATGTTCTTGCTAATCCACCACAAGACAATGTATCTTGCCACTTTTATGTAGGACATTAAGCACATCTTCAATGGTTGCATCCACCTAACATCTTGCCGGTCAATTCCTTGGTTTTGCAGAATCTGTATATGTTGAACATCTAGCTCTTACAAACTAATAGTACCAATAAGCTCATCACCTTCATCAACTACTAATAATAGCCTTACATGTGACTTTTCCATCAGGTAGTCCGCTTGTGCTGCTGATGTATCAGTATCAATCATTAGCGGCTTATGTTGTTTGAAGTCTGTCAATATGGTCAACGCTGGTGAGTCCATATTAATTTCATAAAATTGTTCTGGTTGAACCAAATGTTCGATATTATCAAGCGTTATTAAGTTAATTTTTTTATCACTATCCTCCTAAAAAAAGTAATATTGAGAGTCGTAAGACTGCAAATCACATATTTAAATTACTAAAGGGTTATACAAGCGACAATGATAAAAAGGTAGGTGCTCGGGCGGGATGAGCGTAATGGTTTTGAAAAAAAAGTTAGAACTGTGGAAGAGAGTGAGTGTGTCTTCCAGTTTACAGCAGGTATTACAGCTATGACAGAGACAAGCCCTAAATCTGAGCTATCGTCAACAGTTGTCCGATCAGATGAATCATATTGCTCTTCAAATGTGACCGTAGCCTTCGTCTGCATATCGACACTGGCAACCGTTATATCAGCAATAGCGAGCAACAAAACAAATTAAGAATAAATGAAATATTCGTTTTCAATGACTTCATTCTGCATCCAGACATACTGAACCAGACTATTAAGACAATCCAATAGTTCCGCGCAGATATTAAGAAAAACCGTAGGCCGTACCAATACATCCTACACTTCGAATATAAACAACTATAAAGACATTGTATAGTCGTTTGTAATTTGTAATACACTGCTACTAACTTAACACTCTGGAATCAATCATCATGCTACATCCCCTATTATTTTTACACATCACCAGCGTTATTATTTGGGTTGGCGGCATGTTTTTCGCTTACTTCTGTTTGCGCCCTGCTGCTGCACAATTACTTGAACCACCTATCCGTTTGCCGCTTTGGGTTGCTACATTTAGTCGTTTCTTCAAATTCACTGCCTCAGCAGTAGTAACGGTTATTGCAACTGGCTTGATGATGTTAATGCAAGTCGGCATAAAGCTAGCCCCTATGGGTTGGCATATTATGTTGTCTACAGGCCTACTCATGGCTTTCATCTTTATCTACGCTTATGCAGTGATATACCCTAGATTGAGCCTTCAGTGCGATGCAGAGAAATGGCCTGCTGCTGGTGCAACATTAAATACAATTCGTCAGCTAGTTGGCTTAAATCTAATACTCTCTATCATCACTGTTGCTGCTGCAACCTTTGCCAGGTAACCATCAAAATCGTGAAAGGAAAGGCATCTAATGTGGCAATACACTCTTAAAATCATATTATCTGCTGTCGTGCTAGTCACGGTAGCCGAGCTAGCTAAACGCAGTTCTTTTTTGGCTGCTGTATTGGCGTCACTGCCGCTCACGTCTCTTCTTGCCTTTGTATGGATTTATATTGACTCAGGCAGTATTCAGCAAATTACCACCTTATCTCATGGTATTTTTTGGTTAGTACTACCTTCACTCATTTTGTTTGTTACGCTGCCTTTATTATTGCGCAGCGGTATTCATTTTTGGCTAAGTCTATTCATTGCTTGTTTAGCAACTGCGATTGCCTACTTCAGCATGATTAAGTTGCTTGAGATCTTTGGCATTCGCATTTGAATAGCATAAGCGCGTCGTTATATGATTAATCATCAAGTACCACTTTCAGCTAGCGCTATACCCTCAGGCATTATGAAAGCCCTTTCTCTGAAACAGCCTTATGCTTGGTTGATTGCGAATGGCTTTTTACAGGTGGATGACCGCACTTGGGGAACACAGTATCGTGGCTCTATGCTCATTCATACAAGTAAGGGTTTGTATGAGTCGTATTATGATTGCCTGAAAGACAGCACCAATATTCCGTTGCCAGATAAAGATAAGCTAGAATATGGCGGTATCGTCGGTGTAGCCAAGCTAGTGCTGTGCTGCCAACCGGCCAATATGCCAGCCAATATTGGTCGTGAACAGCGTGTACATTTTGGTGGCATACATGATAAATATTTTGGTTTTCTATTTGAACAAGCGACGCCCCTGCCCTTAATGCCTTGTCGCGGTAAGCTAGGTATCTTTGAGGTTGATGTCGATGCCTTACTAGCAGCCACACTGCCACCGCAGGCTGAACTGTTTTAAATAGTTAACCCATTGCCATTTTGGCAGGAATTTCTCCATCAACATGCTCCACTATTAACTATAAAAAACAACCACTTAACTTCAAACGTGGCGATATGAAAATATATTTTCAAAACCTATTGTATTTTAAAAATAAAGCCTGAAATTCGTAAATTCGAGATGATATTTTATATCAATGTGTATTGCCTTTCTGAGGATTTATCATGAGAAGTTCATTATTATTGGCTGTTTTATTAGCAGTGTCTTTAAACGCTTTTGCAGAAGATTAAAGATTTGAAGAAGCTGTAGCGGATACATATGTTGCTGAAGAGTTTACATATGAAGCTGAAGGCACTACAGAAGAGCAAGAAGTAAATGAAGAAACAACTATAGAAGAAGCGCAATCAGATGAGTAATTAAAACAACCTGTAAAAATGCAAGTATAGTAAAAATAAAAAAGTCGGAAAATTGCCAACTTTTTTTATCGCTTCAAGCCGTACTTGGCTCTACTAGATAACAGCTTAAGCTATACTGATTCATTCACTATTAAAACTTCGCCCTTGTCATGACACATCCTACTAGACCTAATAACCAAGAGTACCTCTTCGAAGCGGAAGGTTGCTATATCTCAGAGCTATCCAATACACCTGCTGATCCAGATATTTCCATTGCTAAAGCGCGCGTTGAGCCTAACGTGACGACGACATGGCATCAATTAGCAGGCGTCACAGAAAGGTACTGCATTTTAGAGGGTACTGGTGTCGTTGAGATCGATAACGAAACACCTAAAAACGTGAGCGTTGGTGATGTAGTGATTATTCCACCGATGGCGCGGCAAAGAATCCGTAATGATGGCACAAGCGACTTAATCTTTTTAGCCATTTGCAATCCGCGATTTACTCCTGAATGTTATGAATCGATTGTTTAACGATCACTTGGTGTTTTAACGCCCCATCAGTTGTGAGAAAATAACACCCCTTAATTAGTAGTATTTACTTAAAGCAATTTACCTAGGCAAAAAATCATGGCAGCAACAAGCAACATTCCACTGAAAGTCCCTTTTAAAGAAAAAGACGAAGCAAAATCACACGGCGCACGTTGGAATCCAGATGGTAAACACTGGTACATCCCTGTTGGCGTTGAAGAAGCACCATTTGAGAAATGGCTAAATGGCGCACCAACTGAAATGACCCAGCCTCAGGGCTACTCACAACAACAAGGCACTACGAAAACTAAACCAGCCAGTACATTGCCGGTCGATGCGGACATGGATGATATTAATGCCATGTTGCGTGATGCTTTTGAAGTGGGTGAAGACTAAAAACGTGACTAAACGCTGTGCATGGGCGAATACCTCTGCGGGTGAAATCCAAGTTTCTCACGTATTTTTTATTGACTTCCTTCTTCATGCCTATATTCAGGTAAAATGAGGCGTCTTTTGAATAAGTGCAATTAGGATTTAAACCGTGGGCGATAGCAATTTATCCAATGAAATCAATAAAAGAAGAACCTTTGCCATCATCTCTCACCCTGATGCAGGTAAAACCACGCTAACTGAAAAGCTACTCTGGTTTGGTGGCGCTATTCAAGTGGCTGGTGAAGTGCGTGGCCGTAAAGCCGCTCGTCACGCAACATCAGACTGGATGGAGCTAGAGAAGCAACGTGGTATTTCTGTTACTTCATCTGTGATGCAGTTTCCTTATCGCGAGCATATGATTAACTTGCTCGATACACCGGGCCATGATGACTTCTCTGAAGATACTTATCGTACGTTAACGGCTGTTGATTCTGCTGTAATGGTGATTGACTCTGTGAATGGTGTGGAAGCGCAAACCATTAAGTTGCTGAACGTGTGTCGCATGCGTGACACACCGATTATTACTTTCATTAATAAGCTTGACCGCGAAAGCCGAGAGCCGATTGAATTGCTCGATGAAATTGAAACCACACTGGGCATGGAGTGCGCGCCAATGACTTGGCCAATTGGTATGGGTAAAACCTTCCGTGGTGTGTATAGCTTGGTTAATGATAAAATTTTCTTCTTTGACCCGCGTGCTGAAAAAGGCATTTCTGAAGTCATTGAAGGCATTTATAACCCTCGCTTAGATCAGCTCATCGGCAACCAGGCTGATGTTTTACGTTTAGATATTGAATTAGTGCTTGGTGCATCACATAGCTTTGATAAAGAGCGCTATTTAAGTGGCAAACAAACGCCAGTATTCTTTGGCTCGGCCGTGAATAACTTTGGTGTGCAGTCATTACTAGATGCCGTTGTCGACCTATCCCCTACGCCGCAACCACGCCAAACGGCGACGCGAGAAGTGGCTGCTGATGAAGAAAAGTTCTCAGGCTTTGTCTTTAAAATTCAAGCCAATATGGACCCTAAGCATCGCGATCGTATTGCGTTCTTGCGTCTATGTTCAGGTAAGTTTGAACGTGGCATGAAAGTCAAACAAGTGGCAACGAGTAAAACCATGAGTGTGAATAACGCGATTACCTTTATGGCACAAGATCGCTCGATTATGAATGAGGCTTACTCTGGTGACATTATTGGCATTCCGAATCATGGAACCATCAAATTGGGCGACACATTTACTGCTAATGAGAGCCTAAAATTCACTGGAATACCCTCTTTTGCACCGGAATTTTTCCGTCGAGCAAGAATACAAAACCCTATGAAAATGAAACAGTTAAAGATTGGTCTTAAGCAGTTAGCTGAAGAAGGTGCGGCGCAACTTTTCCGCCCTTTATTGACGAATGATTTGGTGCTGGGTGCTGTTGGTATGTTGCAGTTTGATGTCGTCCTACATCGCTTACAACATGAGTATAGTGTTGAGATGATCTTTGAACCATTTGATTGCTACACCGTACGTTGGTTACACGGTTCAGATGCAGATTTAAAAGCCATTTCCGACAAGTATGGTTTCAACGTTGGCTTAGATGGTGCAGATGATTATGTGTATCTAGCGCCAAACCGTGTGAACTTGCAAATGGCACAAGAGCGTTACCCTGATATAACATTCGCTGAAACCCGCGAAATCGCCTAGATGCTACCAAGAAATCTCCACTGGCTTTGTCGATTGCGTCTTATTTATTTCAGTCAGACGGTGCTGAAAGCACTGTCTGCGAAGCATCTTCGTGCCATTGTAGTTTTTTGGTAGCATTTCATCATGTCGACTTCTTGCCCTTGCGAAAACGGAAAGACTTACCAAGATTGCTGCGAGCCTTGCCACCAAGGTACGGCACTGCTAACGCAGAGGTGCTGATGCGTTCACGTTATAGCGCCTACATCTTGGGCTTAAACCCTTACTTGTTAGCCACTTGACATCCTGATACACGACTTGCCGCACTTAAGCTGAATGAAGATGACGCAAACAAATGGCTGAGCTTAAGCATTAAACACTTTGAAGAGACAAGTCAAACAACAGCCAAGGTCGGCGGCCATAAAGCCGAACGTTTACATGAAGTCAGCCAATTTGTATTGACCGACCGCTGGAATTACTTATCAGGTGAAATTGAGTAACAATAGAAGCCATAAGGTTTCATGCTCTAAGTAGCGATGCTACCACCATGCACTTCCACAACTTACTTGTCAATCGCTAAGCCAATGCCATGCCCCACTACTTGACTAGCAGATATCCCAAGGAATTGACCTATCAGATGCGTAAAAACATCAGGTATTTACCTTAACGCATGCCGAAATGCCAAAAAAACGCGCACTAATGAAAGCACGTCGTGCCCTTAAACAAGAGTTAATGGCATTATCTAACAACTATACTCGAGCGAAAGCGATAGCCATCGCAGATAAATTAGTGGCAGTAGAACGTGATAGCCTACTAGCAAGAGTTGCACCACCATCAAAAAGTATTTAATGTACTCACGCCAGCACAAAAGAAACAAGTGGCTGAGAGTAAAGAAAAGTTCAAGCAACGCCGTGAACTCCGCCCAACTAAAGAGAAAGTATCAAAACGTTTTCATCAAAATGGTTCACAGTCAGTCACAATGTAATCATCGTGCAGGTTGTAACAAAAAAGGCCATGTGATGTGGTCTTTTTCCTATTTAAACCTTAGACTTAAACAGCTTCGAATGCTTCACATAATTGGCTTAATAGTTGGCCAAATAATGGCAACACTTCTTCTTTACGATGTGGGCTCTCGTCATCGGTACCTGCAATCACAAAGCTCACCGTCAATTTATCTAAGTTTTCACGGAACTCACGCCAATGCTCAACATCTGCATCGCTAATGAGTTTTACTTTATTTAAGCCTGTATTGACAATTTCAATCATTTGTTCATCAGGAATCCCTGAGAATAAGGTCTTCGAGATGGTTATTTGAGCCGCCTGATAGTCAGGCTTTATTTCTTCAGCCGCTAATGGCGTAGTTAAAAAAGCAAATGTGAGTAACCCATAGGCTTGATATACGCTTAACATGTCAAAGTCTTCAGTTAGCTCACCTTTGGGATCGCGCTCTGCTGCTGAAATGGCATTAAACGTAATGTAGCTAGCCAAATAGTAGGCCGCATCTAGCGCATCATAGTCCGCCAAATCCGTACTTGGCTTTGCGCCATCCGCGTGTACTTCCGCTAAACAAATACCATGTAATAATTTCAATCGTTGTGAGTACTTCAGCTCTTCCATTCGTTCGCTTTCAATATCTATTGTTTATTTATGTAAGCGTTAGTATTACGCCGTTAACTATTCAGTTCTGGCAATGTTTCAAGTTCTTCATGCACAACTAACCAGCGTTCTTCGGCTTGCTCGATGTTTAACGTTAACGCAGATTGCAGTTTTAATAAAGCTTGCAGCTCTGTTTTATCATCACCTTCATACAATGTAGTGTCATTTAAACGTTCATCACATGTCGTTTTTTCTAACTGCCAAGCGGCAATATTCTGTTCTAGCTTGTCTGATTCTTTAATCAGTGGTCTACGAGCTAGGGTTCTAGCCTGTCGATCTAGTTTATTTTGCGCATAACTGTTTTTCTTTTCAGCCACTGGTGCTTCGATAGCTGCAGCCGCTTTTGCTTGGAAGCGTTGCTCTGCCACCCATGTCGCATAATCATCTAAATCACCATCAAAGATGCTAGCCGCACCATTAGCGACTAATAAGAATTGGTCACAAGTCGTGCGCAGCAAGGATCGGTCATGGGAGATCAAAATCACACCACCTTCAAATGCTTGCAAAGCCAAGGTCAACGCATGGCGCATTTCCAAATCAAGATGGTTGGTTGGCTCATCAAGCAATAACAAGCTTGGCCGCGTCCAAATCAATAAAGCCAACGCTAAACGCGACTTTTCACCGCCAGAAAACTTTTCACAAGCTGACCTGGCCATGTCTCCACGAAAATCAAACCCGCCGAGGTAATTCAGCAACTCTTGCTCTGTCGCACTACTATCCTGCCGTTGCATATGTTGCAATGGCGACTCTTCTGCACGTAGTTGCTCTAATTGGTGCTGCGCAAAGTAACCGATATTAAGGTCTTTACCCAGTATACGTTTACCCGTAATGCTATTCAGCTCGCCCGCTAGCAATTTTATCAATGTGGTTTTACCCGCACCATTTGGCCCAAGCAAGCCAATACGCTCTTTTGGGCGCACCGTGAGTGAGACATTGCTTAAAATCGACTTATCCGTATAACCAACATCAACATCACTAATCGCCATCAATGGTTCTGGTGCACTAGAAGGCGGTCTAAAACTGAAGTTAAATTGTGTATCAACATGCGCAGCGCTGATCAGTTCCATGCGCTCTAAGGCTTTAATACGACTTTGCGCTTGCTTGGCTTTGGTGGCTTTGGCTTTAAAGCGATCAATATAGCTATGTAAATGGGCAACTTTGCGCTGTTGCTTTTCATGCATGGCTTGTTGTAACGCCAGCTTCTCTGAACGTTGGCGCTCAAAATCACTATAACCGCCTTTATATAAAGTCAACGCTTGATGTTCGATATGCGTGATGTGATTCACAATCGCATCTAAAAACTCTCTATCGTGAGAGATAAGTAACAGCGTCCCTTGGTAACTTTTCAGCCAGTTTTCTAGCCAAAACACAGCTTCCAAATCCAAGTGATTGGTCGGTTCATCCAGCAAGAGCAAGTCAGAGCGGCACATTAAAGCACGTGCTAAATTTAAACGAACACGCCATCCACCAGAGAAAGATGACACCGCATTTTCTAACTCTGCTTGGTTAAAGCCTAAGCCGTCTAACAAACCAGCTGCACGAGACTTTGCCGAATAGCCTTCAATTTCAGATAAACGTCCATGTAATTCAGCGATGCGCTCGCCTTCGGCATTAGCCTCCGCCACGACCAAATCTTGTTCAATTTGACTAAGCTCTTCATCACCCTCTAATACAAACTGTAAGGCAGAGATACTCAATGCTGGTGTTTCTTGTGCGACATGGCCGACTACCCAGCTAGATGGAATTTCTAAATCGCCTTTATCCGCTTCGAGTTCGCCACGCAACATTGCAAATAAGCTTGATTTACCAGCACCATTTGCCCCAGTTAATCCGACCTTATGACTCGGATGCAGCTGCAATGAAGCGCCCTCAATCAATACTTTAATGCCTCGTACGATGGTTATATTTTTAAATTGAATCAAAACGTTATTGTCGACCAAATCCGATAAAAGGCGTTATTCTAAAGCAATGTTAGGCTTTACTTAAAAAGAGTTTTTATAAAATAGTATCGTTAAACGGTGAAAAAAGGGTTAAACCAAGAAAAGTTGGCACTTATTCACAAAATCGTTGTCGATTATCAAGTAAAATCATAGAATTAATAATAGTGAATAATATAGACGTGCCTAACCACAATACTGAACTCCAATTATCGCGATGCTAATAATTAAAAAAACCTTCCGATGGATTATTTACGTCATTCTGGCAATTTTGGCACTGATGATTATTGCAGCAGCCATCATCCGCTTCGTAGTGTTCCCCAATATCAATCATTACAAAAACGATATTGCCGCCACTATTACTGAAAAAATTGGCCTCAAAACTACCGTTGGTAATATTGTTACAGGCTGGGATGGGCTTTCTCCAAAAGTTCTTATTCGTCAAATCGATATTTATGACAAAGAAAACCAACCGGCTTTACACCTTGAAAATGTCAATGGGACGTTTTCATGGCTCAGTATCCCAATGATGCGCCCACATTTGTCATACCTCGGTGTTAACAACCCTAAATTAAACGTACATCGAAAAGAAAACGGTAGCATTTATGTTGCCGGCATTCCAATGGCTGGAGAAGTAGAGCCTGATTTTGCGAATTGGCTATTAAGTCAAGCAGATATCAACATCAAGAATGCAGCCATTGTTTGGCAAGATGATTTGAGGAAGTCGCCTGCTTTATCCTTAGATAAAGTCAATTTCAACCTGAGAAATCCTGCTTGGCGTAAAATATTTGGACAACATTTCTTTAGCTTAATGGCCTTGCCTTCAACAGGTACAACCTCTCAAATCATTATTAATGGTCACTTTTTTGGCCGAGATGTGAGAAAAATAGAGATGTGGCATGGCGAGCTCAATCTCAATACTAACAAGATTGACTTAACCGCATGGAAAGCATGGTTTGACTACCCCATAGACTTGCAAAGAGGCGTAGGGAAAACAATTGTGAGCCTCACCTTCTCCGATAAAAAAATTAACAAACTCAAAGCGGATGTTAGCGTCAACAACCTTTCGGTTAGGTCTAGCACGTCGAAAGAATTATTGAATGCGAAGTTACTGGCTGGATTGTTTAGCTGGGAAAAAACACGGAAAGCAATAACTATTACTGGCCAGAATATCAAACTTGATGCTGAAAATAATTTTCACATAAGCAATGGTTCAGGGTTTGTTTCTCGGTCGATTAAGAACAATGAACCATGGGTTAATGCTTCATTAAAACTAGATACATTTGACTTAAGCTATTTAAGCCAATTGCAAAAAGCAATCCAGTTGCCAACACAGGTCAGCCAACCGTTAAAGGCGCTAAATCCACAAGGCAAACTTAGCGACATCAATATTAGATTACAAGGCAATCCTGAGAATCCAAGCCACTATGCAATTGAGAGCACATTTAAATCATTAAGCATAAATCCTTATCTTAATATACCAGGACTCAATAACCTCAGTGGTGAAGTAAAGGCCAATGAAGATAGTGGCACTTTGCAATTATCTTCATCTAATGCCTCTGTAAACATAAAGGGTGTTCTACGCTGGCCAATTCCATTAACAACGCTTAATGGCAAGGTCTCATGGCATAAAAATAAAGGTAAGCTGAAAATTGTTGCCAATGATATTGCTCTCGCTAACCCACATCTTAACGGGACGTTGAACGCAAGCTATGACATGAACGGGGGCAAGGGTGGCTATCTCAACTTAAATGGCCAGTTTGGAAATGGCGATGCTAAATTTGCATCCTTCTATTACCCGCTAATTATGGGTGAGGAAACCATTGGCTGGTTAGATACATCAATCGTCTCTGGCAAAGCGAACAATGTACAGTTAACCGTTAAAGGAAACCTTGATGATTTTCCTTACATTGATAAAGCCAATAAACCAGACCCATCACTTGGCACATTTAGAGTCTCAGCAAGAGTAGACGATGCAGTCTTAAAGTATGGCAATAGCTGGCCAAGAATAGAGGGATTGGGATTGAACATGCTATTTGAAGGTAATAGTATGACGCTAGATGCTGACAAAGGCACAACCTATGGTATTAATATCATCAAAGCAAAAGCAGTGATTCCAGAACTCAGTACTCATGGCGCAGATGCACAAGTGTTGAATATTAACGGTGTAACAGAAGGGCCTATTGCTGAAGGAGTTACATTCATCAATACTAGCCCAGTCCAAGAAGTAACAATAGGATTCACCGATGATTTAAAAACAGCGGGTACTGGCAAGCTCAACATCAACCTAAGTCTACGGTTGAATGAAATAGAAGCATCAACATTCAAAGGTGAATACAACATTAATAATGGCGTAATGTATGCCAACGAACGAATAGGGCTACCAGAAATTACCAATATTAATGGAAAACTCAACTTTGATGAGTTAGGAATTAATGCAAAAGACATTAATGCCTTAATATTAGGCGGTCCAGCGTCAGTTCATTTACAAACGGCTGATGACCAAACCATTAGCATTAATGCTAATGGTGCTGCTACTGGAGCAGGCATTAAGCAATTCACGTCCAACCCTATCACTGAAGCCATGACTGGCAGCACAAACTGGACCGCACATATTGCGATTAAAAAACCAGTCATGAACCTTAGCATTAAGTCAAATTTAAAAGGGCTAGCAATCAACCTACCTGCCCCACTAGGCAAAACCAGTGAACTAGAAGCTAACTTAACCGCTATAAAAAAACAGACTGTCGAAAATCAAGATCGTTTTGACATTAGCTATAGTGATATTGCTTCAGCCATTATTTTGCGTCATGAAAAAAATGGTGATTTAGCCTTTGATCGTGGTGACATCGGCATCAATATTCCAGCAAAAATGCCCACAATGTCTGGTCTAGTTTTACGTGGAAAATTTGACTATCTCAATGCTGATGAATGGCTAGCATTGACTAGTAATCCCAAAGGAACAAGTAATACCGATTCTGGCATAAAACTGAGTAATGCCAATTTTTCCATTCAACAATTGGATATTTTCAATCGCAGTTTAAACGCACTGAAAATAAACACTATACCAAGTAATGACCATTTGCGCATGCGACTCACCAGTCAAGAGATTGATGGTGATATTGAGTGGAGAGGTCCGTCTAAAATGGAAGAAACTGGCGAAATCATTGCTAGATTGTCAAAGCTCCACATCCCAGTAGACACGGATAATGAGCACAAGCAGGCCGCTGATGAAAACATTGAAAAATTAGACACTCAATACCCTGCCTTAGACATTCACGTTGATGACTTTAAACTAGGCAAAAAAGCACTTGGTAAGCTTGAACTCACCGCACATGAAACCAAGGACGACTGGGTGATTGAGCAGCTTAAAATTAGCAACCCAGATAACATCTTATTGGCTGAAGGTCGTTGGCATAATTGGACCAGAAACCCTAACACCAATCTAACCTTTTCATTAACAGCCAATGATGTTGGCAACACTTTAAAACGTTTTGGCCAGGCCGATGTAATTAAAGGTGGTATTGCATTGATCTCTGGGCAATTAAATTGGCCTGGCAGTCCACATCAGTTTAATACCAAAGGGCTACATGGGAAATTTAGATTAGGCGCGTCTAAAGGACAAGTGATTAAGATAAAGCCTGGAGTTGGCAGACTATTTGGTTTACTCACTTTACAAAGCGTGCCAAGACGCTTAACCTTAGACTTTAAAGATTTTTTTAGCGAAGGTTTCGCCTTCGATGAAATTAGTGGTGCCGCCACGATCAACAAAGGCGTTATGCATAGTGATGATTTCTTTATGACAGGTCCCGCAGCTGAAACTGAAATTAAAGGCGATATTGACTTAAATAAAGAAACGCAGTATTTAAATGTAAAAGTGGTTCCACATATCAGTGATAGCTTATCTTTAGCAGCACTTGCTGGAGGCCCCGTCGCTGGTGTAGCCGCTTTCGTTGCTCAGAAATTACTAAAAGATCCACTGAACAAAATCGCACAAAGCAGATACACAATTACTGGCACGTGGGACAATCCTATCGAAGCTGAGGCAGAAAAGGAAAAGAAAGGTAGTGAACCGAATAATTCCCTTTTAAACAAAAAATAAACTGAATATGATAGAAAAAAAGAAAACAAAAAAAAATAATACAATTAAAGTGGCTGGCATACAGATGGCCTCTAGCCCTAGTGTTGCTTCGAATTTAATCGAAGCTGAAAGGCTGATTAAAATGGCAGTTAAAGCAGGTGCCAAATTGATTGTATTACCAGAGTACTTTGCCATTATGGGCATTCATGACAATGATAAAGTCAAAGTCAGAGAAGATGAAGGCGATGGCCCTATTCAGCGCTTCTTATCAAAAATCGCAAAGAAGCACAAAATATGGTTGATTGGTGGTACGGTTCCTTTAGTCAGCAACTCAGTTAAGAAAGTGCGCAATAGTTGTCTTGTTTACAATGATAAAGGCAAACAAATGGCACGCTATGACAAGATACATTTGTTTGGATTAGATTTGGCCACTGAACAATATCATGAAAAAAAAACCATTGAAGCTGGCAATGAAGTCGTCGTCGTCGATACCCCTTATGGGAAAATTGGCTTGTCAGCTTGTTATGATTTACGCTTTCCTGAGCTATACCGTGCAATGGGAGAAGTCGATATGATTGTCGTCCCTTCTGCTTTCACTGAAACAACGGGTAAAGCGCACTGGGAAACCTTAGTCCGTGCACGTGCCATCGAGAATTTATGCTATGTCATTGCGCCTGCACAAGGTGGCTACCACCTATCTGGTAGAGAAACCCATGGCAACAGCATGATTGTTGACCCTTGGGGTGTCGTATTAGACCATTTACAACGCGGCTCGGGCATTGTCATTGCTAGCATTAATACGCATTACCAAGAGAGCTTACGTAAGAGCCTGCCTGCGCTGAAACATAAAACCATTCAATCACTTTGAAATATCAACTAACATGAAATTGGAACAACCGATTATCAAACAAGCAAAACATCTCGATACGGCGACAGCAGCATTGCTAGCGCCTTCAGGGCTTGATACACAAGCCATCCAAGGCGTACTCAGCAGCATCATGTCGCATCAAGTTGACTATGCTGATTTGTACTTTCAATACAGTAGAAGTGAGTCCTGGGGCTTAGAAGAGGGGCAAGTAAAGTCGGGCGCTTTTGCGATTGACCAGGGTGTTGGTGTGCGTGCTGTGAGTGGTGAAAAAACCGCTTTTGCTTACTCGGATGAAATTAACTTACCAGCGTTACAAGAAGCGGCAATAGCAACCAAAGCAATTGCAGCCATTGGCAGCGACCAAACAGCGCGTAAAATCATTACGCCAGAAGCAAAATCACTTTATTTGCCAAATGACCCAATTGCATCACTTTCAGCAGATGCCAAAGTAAAGCTGCTTGAACGCCTAGAGCTGTTCGCAAAACAAAAAGACGCCCGTATTACCCAAGTCATGGCTTCTATCGGTGGTGAATATGAAGTGGTGATGGTGGCGCGTAGTGATGGTGTGATGGTGGCTGATGTACGTCCGCTTGTTCGCGTTTCCATTCAAGTAATTGCAGAACACAATGGTCGCCGTGAACAGGGCTCATCTGGCGGCGGCGGTCGATTTGATTATAGCTACTTCACCGATGCGGTATTGCAAGACTATGCAGAAAAAGCGGTCCACCAAGCGATTGTCAATCTGGATGCACGCCCTGCTCCAGCAGGTAATATGACCGTGGTACTCGGTTCGGGCTGGCCAGGCATTCTACTACACGAGGCGATTGGTCATGGGCTAGAAGGAGACTTTAACCGTAAAGGTAGCTCAGCATTCTCAGGTATGATAGGTGAAAAAGTTGCGGCCAAAGGTATTACCATCGTTGATGACGGGACCATCGTAGATAGACGCGGTTCTCTCAGCATGGATGATGAAGGTAACCCAACCCAGAATACGATGTTGATTGAAGATGGTATTTTACGTAGTTATATTCAAGACACATTAAATGCACGACTAATGAATATGCCGCTCACTGGCAATGGTCGTCGTGAAAGCTATGCACACACGCCGATGCCACGCATGACGAACACCTACATGCTTAATGGTGATAAAGAACCAGAAGAAATTATTAAGTCAGTTAAAAAAGGTTTGTACGCAGCAAACTTTGGTGGTGGCCAAGTCGATATTACTAGTGGTAAATTCGTTTTCAGTGCAGCTGAAGCCTATATGATTGAAGATGGAAAAATCACCTACCCGGTAAAAGGTGCAACACTGATCGGCAATGGTCCTGATGTGTTAACCCGCGTCAGCATGATCGGCAATGATATGGCGCTGGATAGCGGTGTTGGTACTTGTGGAAAAGAAGGTCAAAGTGTACCAGTTGGCGTTGGTCAACCAACCCTTAAAATTGATGGCTTGACAGTAGGCGGTACGGTTTAATATCGTAGAATAAACGGGGTCAAAAACCTCAATCATTCTATCTACTTTTACTTTACAAAAGGGGCGCTACCATGGCTGTCAGCCGCACTAAAAAATCCACAATAAAATCGTTTTTTAAAAAAGATGCGCCAAAAAAAACCTGTCGCAAAAAAAACCAGTACATCCAAAAAGCGTAAACTTATCGCTGAAGAGCATTATAAAATGGTTGAAGTCGCTGCCTATTACATTGCGGAACACAATAATTTCCAAGGTAATGCAATCGACTTTTGGGCTACTGCCGAAGTTGAGGTGGACAAAAAAATTGATTAGTTAAACACCAGCTAATGACAATAAAAAAAGGGTGCTAAGCACCCTTTTTTTTTCCTTACGGATATTTAGAGAAGTTATTACTTCAAAATTCTATTTTTGTACTCATTAGTCCGTGTATCAATTTCAATCTTATCGCCTTGCGCGACAAACAAAGGCACTGGCACTTCATGGCCTGTCGCTATTTTAGCTGACTTCATCACTTTACCTGATGTATCACCTTTAATCGCAGGCTCGGTGTATGTCACTTCACGCACAACCGTTGTTGGCATTTCCACAGCAATTGGCTTGCCATCGTAGAATCGAATATCACAAACCATGCCATCTTCTAAGTATGGTAATGCGTCATCCATAAATTCAACATCAACATTATATTGGTTGTATTCCTTATCCATAAACACATAGCTAGGATCTGCAAAGTAAGAATAAGTCACTTCTTTTCGCTCTAACACCACCACGTCAAATTTATCGGTCGCATTATATACATTTTCACTCGGCGCTTCAGTCAGTAAGTTTTTAAACTTAGCTTTCACCACGGCACCACTACGGCCAGATTTATTATATTCTGATTTCAGTAATACCAATGGTTCTCCATCAACCATCACAACATTACCAACGCGGAGTTCTTGAGCTGTTTTCATAGTTTCAATACCAAATTAAATTAGTGTTTATTTCAGCCAGCATTATACGCTAGTTTGCTAAACGCACGCAAAAGCCCACTAGCTTAGTCACCAAATCATCTTGCTGAATCAAGTGATTGGATTGCTGTTGCGTATGGACTGATATGGCATCGAGATTGCTCAGGTAGTCTTGCCAAGCATTATAATGAAAGACTTGCGTTGACCATGACTCATGTAATTTTGTTAGCGCATGATTAATATCAGAATGGTCATAGAAATCATCTAAGAAAGCATTCAACTTCAATAAATGGGAGTTATCTTCTTGCCAATACGGTTGCCAAACAAAGGGCTTACCAGACCATATCGCCCTCACCAAGCTGTCTTCACCACGTACAAAGTTAATATCACATGCCCACAACAAGGCATCGTAATCTTCTTGGCTTAAAAATGGCAGTATATGCACCGTTAAATTGCCAGTTTGTATTGCATCACCCACTGCTAAATCATACTGATCGAGCAAAGGGGTTGGCAAATGATGATTGAAGGGCATAAAAATACTGGCCTGCCGATCACCATCGACCAAGGAATACAAAAATTCATTAATTGGTGCATTTTCATAAGAAAATAAAGAGATATTGAAATCATCAACACGGTGATTGATCTGCAAACTATTCCAGAAATTACGCTGTTGCGGCGCATCAGCTTGCTGAAAATCACTGCGACGTGTCATTAAATCTTGCTCACGTAACAAGCCGCCTGTTTGTTCATTAAAGCCAGGAAAGTAGAAGTGGCGTGTAAAACCCGTTTCACGGTGTTGTCCATTAAGGGCATGAAACTCCGGCACCCAGGATTCAGCCGACAAATAGTCGACATTCACCCAAACGGTCTTAGTAGTCATTTGCTTTAAATAAGCAACAGGCAAGCCACATGCAAAGGTTTCAAGCACCACATCCGCAGCATGCGAAAATGACGTCGCACCATCCCAACGAACAACCGTCACACCCGCATAGGTTTGCTCTGCCGCATTGCTAATTCCCGTTAGCATTTTTGCCGCAACAGATAAGTCATCAACAAATAATCGAACAGACAAACCATGCTCATGATGCAATTGCTTAGCTAAGCGCCAGCACACGCCAATGTCACCGAAGTTATCGACTATTTTACAAAAGATATCCCAAGATTGTTTTGGTTCAGCCATCAGTAACTTTTCTTCATTCTCTTACGCACTAATCATGCGACATTTTATGCGGTTTTCTTACATTAAACTCAGTGATTAGCTTTTCACCAGCAGTAGGAGCTGCTTGATGTTCAATGGGTAAACCTTCACTATTATCTAACGCATAGGCTACAGTGCCTTTAGGGAAGACATAATGACCTGGGTCAGTATAGTCGTTTTTTGCCATGTCTTTACGCACTTTGAGTGTCGTAAACATACCTCCCATTTCAACGGGACCAAATTGCCCTTTTCCCGCCATCATCGGCAAGGTGTTTTCAGGTAATGGCATATCCATCATCTCAGCCATATCACTCATTTCAGACATCCCTGTTTTACCCATCGGCATATAGTCTGGTACTAATTTAGAAAATGCTTTCGCAATCCCTTGTTGACTCACACCTAACATATTGGGGAAATCATGCCCCATCGCATTCATTGTGTGATGCGATTTATGACAGTGAAATGCCCAATCACCGAGTTCATCCGCAACAAACTCAATCGCGCGCATTTGGCCTACAGCAATATCCGTCGTCACTTCAGGCCATCGTGCAGTCTTCGGCACCCACCCGCCATC
>JBLIIL010000010.1:0-50101 GCA_047634755.1 Methylophilaceae bacterium | reverse complement strand
TTTAATTAACTCCTTAGAGTAGTTTACCTACAGGTTTATCTAGATTAAATAACTAATTCAATATTCAGATAAATGGTGTATTGATACAGAAAACATTATAGTTAGTCAGCTAACTATTGTCAATACGTATAGTGGAAAGAGCTTGTCTATTTACTTGAATATACTGGGAGTGTGAATGGCTTAGATATTAAAAAGTAATTTTTTCATTATTAATATTAGGACCATTGTTTCAGGTTTATCTTTTGCTCATTCAGTGTTTAATATTTAAAAAGTAGTTTAAGGTTCGAATAGCCGCTATTGGATTTTTTTTTGGTGTGCTGGCAGGTCAACCATAGTAACGAACCTTGCAGGATTGATAGTGGCTAATAAGAAGATTGCTTAAATTGAATATTTACTTTTTTATCAGTAGGCTGGAACATAAGCATTGGAGCAAAGTAATATTGAATTTATTTCATAACATCCAAGGCAAATGACTGTAAAATATTCAATGCGTTTTAAAGGGCATTACTTGGGGAAATCCCAATTGCAAAAAATGATTGAACTAGCTGCTAGTTACCGACAAACGATAGTTAAGAGAAAAAATAAATGCTAAGTAATTCAATACTTATTATAGGTAGTGCTCCAAACGCAATAAATGCTAAGTCATGGTCTAAAAGTGCATTCAGTCACATTATCGCAATTAATAATGCTTGGCAAATCAGAGGTGACTGGGATTATTTGATTTGTCCAGATGACTTCCCTGCAGAACGACGGCCAAAGCTTATCAGTAAGCAACAGCAAATAGTTACTTCTGCGGACTATGTCCCAATACAAAATGATTATGGCGGGTTTGTATATGCAGGTGGCACAATGGCGTTTACCTCGGCCTATTGGGCGCTAGGGCACCTTAAACCAAAGCTGATTGCTTTTATAGGGTGCGATATGGTTTACCCTACTGGGGCTAAAACACACTTTTATGGGACCGGCACAGCAGACCCATTACGTGATGATGTCTCATTACAGTCGTTGGAGGCTAAATCGTTGCGTTTTCAATATCACGCGAGTAATCAAAACTGCCTTTGTATTAACTTGTCCCTCTCCTCTGAATCTAGATTGACCTTCCCTAGAATGAGTTTTGATGAGCTACAACACATAACTAGTTCCCAACATAATGCTCTTGTGTCTATTGAAAAATCAAAATTTGATCAAGATAGAGTAAGGCAAGTTCTATCTGACGAAATCGCACTTGGTTATTATTTTGAAACAGGAAAATATTGGGACTATTTGTCAGATATATGTAATCAGTCCGTACATGAAATAGACCAATTATGGTTTAGTTTTTACGAAAGGGTTACCAAGACTTAAGGTAAGTTTAGTTATTATCTAACAAAAAGGGAGCCTAAGCTCCCTTATGTATTCTTAATGCTAGATTACTTGTTCATTACGTACATAGTAACTTCAAAGCCGAAACGCATTTCAGTAGCTGCTGGTGTTGTCCACATGATAATTTCCTTTAAGTTATTTACAATTAGAAGTATATCTAACTATTAATAAAATATTAGGCTATTACAAAAATTAGTCTCTATTGCTCATCATGAACAATAGCTAAGTAAAATCATTATTAAGAATTACCAGAATCGAATTTTTATCTTTTTTGTAAGAGGTTGGCAACATCAGTATTTAATGAAATGTGTTCTTGACACTCCCCACTCACTATTTGATTAGAACTAATTGCTATAGAAGAGATAAAACAATAAGGCTTTGTAGTCTAGGACGATTGAATGAGTCGAAATAAAAAGGCCAACATAGCTGTCAGACTTATTAATATTCGAGGCCCGAACTGGAATCAACCAGTGACATGCGGATTTTCAATCCTAGTTGAGTTATTTTTGACTCACCAGTTCACAGAAGACTATTCTCTTGGTGAGTGCTTTTACTGTAATTGCCGAAAAAAAACCTAAAGAAATAAGAAATAAAACCACTATTGATGGGAAACCTGTTGGCAGTTTGGACATAAACCAATGCCATCTGATGTTGATGCTACGAGTATATAAAGATAAAGAAAAAAAAGATGGGCTATTTAGCCAATTTAATGAAGCTGTATACCAAGTACCAGGCTTTGAGCATCTGGATAGAAATGTTAGAAAGAAAGCCGTTAATATACTATTTAACGCAAACACAATAGAGGTGACTATCAAGTCACTGCGAAATACTCATTGGTGGATTGATGGCTTTACTGATGAGATAGTAATTAAAACCTACAAAGGAGGAAAAGAAGGGTTGGTGGCAAGGTTTTCAAAAATGATGAACAAATAAAAAAAATCATATCAATATTCAAGCTTATTTAATCTCTTTTTGAGGATTTAATAGGGACAGGTGTTGGATTAGAACTACAAAGACTCGATGGGTTTATTACCCATAACATGCTTAAACTTGCTGATAAGCTAGATATCCTAATAATTCCAATTCATAAGGAATATCTCTGCAAAGAAAAAGATAAAGAAAAAATTATAGCGATGCTAAGAGGTGCATTAAAAGTAACCCTCAAAAACTATTTTGACTCTGGAGAGACATAGGCAAAGTGGACAAACAGTCTTTTGTGTTGAAGTAGCCATTAAGATTAGCTTAAGTGGCAACAAGTAATGAAAAGGGCGCTTACGCCCACAATCACAGTTGTTCAAATCAGATTAGTTAGGTATCTTTTAAATCTTTAAATATAAAAAATGTCTACAAAAAGTGTTATGGTAACTTATCTTAAGGCTTTACCAGAAATACCACAGTATTAAAGAAGTTAGTATATCTAACCCCGTACTATTAGGTGTTGGTGGGTTACTTTTTTGCATATTTTTTTTAGTTGACCTATCGTTTCCGCTTGGAGTAGCAGCAGGTATTCCCTACGTTATACTCATATTACTTAGTGTCTTAATTTCTAACTGGAAGTACACGATCAGTCTAGCGATATTAACCTCTTTCTTGACTGTTCTTGGTTATTTCATTTCCGATCCAGGCAGTTCCTTGTGGGTAGTCTTAACTAATAGAGCCTTAACAATTTTTGTCATATGGATTATAACGGCCATTCTTGTATTTAAAATGCAAGCCGAAGAAAGAGTTAACCTAGCCGCCAGTGTCTTTAATACTATCCGTGAAGGTGTTACTATCAGCGATGCTCAATTCAAAATAATTGAAGTCAACGATACCTTCACCAAAATCACTGGTTACTCCCGCGATGAAGCTCTGGGTCAGGATCCACTCATACTCCAATCATCTGGTAGACAATCACCTGAGTCCAATACAGCGATGTGGCAAACAATTAACACCTCAGGCTATTGGGTGGGTGAAGTCTGGTATCGCCGTAAAAATGGCGAAGTGTACCCTGCGGCTCTCACCAAAAGTGCCGTAAAAAACAATGACGGTAAAGTAACTCACTATACCGCACTCTTTTCTGATATTACGAAACAGAAAGAACATCAAAGTCAGCTTGAGGATATGGCTAACTACGATGTGTTAACGGGTCTACCCAATCGAACATTACTCGCCGATCGCCTAAACCAAGCCATAATTCAAAGCAATCGCGATCAGAGTGGACTCGCTGTTGTGTTTCTTGATATAGATAACTTTAAAGAAGTGAATGATACCCACGGTCATAATGTAGGAGATAGAGTGCTGATTGCATTCTCGTCTCACATTTCAGGGGCGTTGCGGGAAGTAGATACGTTGGCCCGTATTGGTGGCGACGAATTTATCGCGGTATTGACTGGTTTAGCCAAATTTGAAGAGGGTGAGCTGGTATTAGAGCGGATATTACTGGCAGCATCTGAAACTGTAACCGTAGACGAAACTATATTCTATATGTCAGCGAGCATTGGGGTTACGTACTATCCTCAAGATAACGCAGATGCTGACATCCTCATGCGGCATGCCGACCAAGCGATGTACCTGGCGAAGCAAGCGGGTAAGAATCGTTATCACTTATTTGATACCGAGTACGATGATGCTGTTAACATTCGACGGGAAAGCCTCGACAGTATCATTTCTGCACTCGATAAACGTGAGTTTGTCTTACACTATCAGCCCAAAGTGAATATGGCTACCGGCGAAATAGTGGGTGTAGAAGCATTAATTCGTTGGCAACACCCTGTACGAGGTTTAGTTTCCCCACTTGATTTCCTACCTATCATTGAAGGTCAAGCTATTAGTATAGCGGTAGGTGAATGGGTTATCAATACAGCACTGGACCAAATAAGCCAATGGCAAAGTGCGGGTATCACGCTCCCCATTAGCGTCAATATCAGTCCTCATCAATTACAACAAACAAATTTTGTAACACGCTTGACAGCACTATTAGCGAGCCGTCCTGAGGTTTCACCATACTCCCTAGAGTTAGAAGTGTTAGAAACCGGTGTAGTAAGTGACATTAACAGTGTTTCTGTGGCTATGGTTGCTTGTAAAGACTTGGGTGTTCACTTTGCGTTAGATGACTTTGGGACGGGCTATTCATCCCTCACTCATCTCAGACATTTGCCAGCTAGATGGATTAAAATAGATCAGAGTTTTGTACGGGATATATTAGTTGACTCTGATGATTTAGCCATTATTAAAGGCATTATCAGTTTATCAAAAGCCTTTCAGCGTAACATCATTGCTGAAGGGGTAGAAACCATTGAGCATGGCACTGCATTATTAGAACTAGGGTGCGAATTAGCCCAAGGATACGGTATTGCCAGGCCGATGCCGGCGAGTGATATTCCTGTGTGGGCGGATAACTGGAAACCTGATATCGCTTGGCGTGGGAAAGGAATTATCTAAATTATCAAAAGAAAGTACTCTATATCAAAAGGATTTTGAGTAGTTAGTAAAGATTAATGATGCACTAAAAGACGCTACATATGCTCTAAAAGCAGCTGAATTAAACCAGTGACACGTAGATTTTTAACCCCATACACTTACCAGCATGAGAAACTTGCCTATTGATACAAATTGACATACTTTTTAAAAGAATTTTCCTTCTGCTAACGGCGCTACTTTTACTTTAGCCCTCAAATTGAATAAGAACATAACCATAAAATCAATACTTGCTGCTCTACTCTTCACCTTACCCACACTTGCTTTTTCTGTAGATTTAGATAGTTATTACATCACTCCTAAAGTTGGTGTATCCAAATCAATGAACACAGGAACAACAACTTTTACTTCAGCCAGTGATAACTTACGGGTTCAGTCTGGTAAAGATTTAGGTACGGGCACTGCTTTTGGGTTAAGCTTGGGTAAATATATAACCAAGAACTTTAGATTGGAACTAGAAGCAATAAAGAGAGCGGAATATGACTATGACACCTATAGAAGTGATGAACCTTTGAGAACGTCGAAAGCGGATATAGAGACACATGCTTTATTTATCAATGGCTTTTATGATTTTCATCCCTTTTTCATAAGTAGTACGCCTATTGCTCTTTATTTAGGCAGCGGTATCGGTGTCTCAAGAAATAAAATGGGTACAGTCTTAAGAGCCAATGATGGTGGGCTTCCCTCAAGAAGGATAGGTGGTAAAACAACTTCACAGTTTACCTATAAATTATCCGCAGGTGCATTGTTTAACTTAACGGAAAATATATATCTCGATGTGAATTACCAATATGTTGATTTAAGTGCATTTAAATCGAAATCTAGAGTGACTAGGGTATCAGATGGGACGCTTGACGATGACCTAATAAAAGGATATACCGGCGGTGAAATCAAATCCCAAGAAATCATGTTCGGACTGCAATATAAGTTTAATTAGTGAGGATGAAGAAGCATCTGTAAAATAATCTTCTTTAATATACCAACCTTAAATTCAAGACCTGCATGAAAGTGTGGGTTTTTTTTATGTCTATTTTGTATCTGGCTAGGTACTATTATTAGAGGTAGTTAGCTTTACCCTTCCCGCCCTTGGTGATGGTTTTTATTAAACCTTAATACAACCATAGTTTAAGCGTTAAAACTCCTTATACAGCCTTAAATGGATGCTGGTGTCGGCAAAGGCAATATTTTTTTTGTGAGAGTGCGTCAACATCAGCATTTACTCGAAGGAATTCTCGACACCCCCCATTCACTATTTGATTAGAACTAATTGCTATAGAAGAGATAAAACAATAAGACTTTGTAGTCTATGCGTAGTCTAGAGCGATTGAATGATACAAAATAAAAGGCCAACATCGCTGTCAGCCTTATTCTTTTAGTGGCACGAACTGGAATCGAACCAGTGACACGCGGATTTTCAACTTTAAAAGTAGCTATTTTATTAAGTGTTAATGCCCGCCCACACTCGTTAAGACTCGTCAGGACGTGATAATTTTGTCACTTTGCATATAAATTAGTTAATTTTTACCAATAGTTTTCACTTGTAATATGACCGGGGGAGAATCGCTTATGTTTTCTTAGACCACGTTTAATTAAAGTATTAGTTGAGTCTTTTACCATTTGAGGATTGCCACAAAGCATAACTTGGCTATTTTTAGCAGTTATATGAATCCCAGCACGCTTTTCTAGCCGGCCATCACTAATGGCATTTGGTATTCGGCCTATTAATGCAACGTCAGATGTTTCACGACTAACAAATGGGGCATAAATAAATTGATAAGGGTGTTCGGTTAAAAGCTGGGAAATTAAATTTTGATAAGTAAGTTCACTTAATCTTCTAGCTCCCCAAACTAGCACAATTTTTTCATACCTTTGCCAAGGTTGAGAAGTAGTAAGCATAGAGAGGAATGGCCCGATGCCTGTACCAGTAGCCATTAACCAAAGCTCTTTGGCTATAGGAACCTCGTCGAGAATCATTAACCCATAAGCCTTGGGCGAAATTAGAACATTATCATTAATTTTTAATTTAGACAGAGATGGAGTTAACTTTCCGTTAGGTACATCGATATAGTAAAAGCTTAATGGTTTTTGTTTAGGAGAGTTCACCAAAGAGTAGGGGTGGGAAATGATTTCCCCATTAATATTCAAGCCTATCTTAACGAATTGACCTGCCTCAAACGTCTCAATGTCAGCATCAATATAGAGAGTATGTAAAATATCGCTCCAATGCTTGTGTTTAACAACTCTACCTGTATTCCAAATAGCCATTTTTTCCTTAGTTAATGTTAATTTTATTCCTTGCTATATTGATCGATATCTAATTTGAAGGGCTACTAACTTAAGGCCTCTTCCCTTCTTATGATTCCTTTGATATTGATAAGAACTTGCTTCGCAAGTTCTGGTTAGATAACAGGCTACCCAGCATGCTTGATGTTATGGTTTCTTCTTCTTGCGTCCGAATGCCTCGGCTTTCCATGCATAAGTGGCGACACTTAATAAACACTCCTACAGCTTCTGGTTCAAGGTATGTCATAAGGGCGTTAGCAGTTTGAACGGTTAGTCGCTACTGACCTTGTAATCGTTTAGAAAAGAATCTACTAAAAGTGTAAGTTTTTATAAAACTAAAATTTTACCGTCAGGGATATAACCAATGACCGCTTTTCCAAAAAAGGGAGCAAGTTGATGCTCACACTGTATACGGGGATATTACGTATGATGATTAACTCATTATAGTTTTCGACACCATCTTCAAACACTTTAAGTATTTCAGCCGAGTTTTGGTTGTAACCAGAGACCAGTGTTCCCAAGCTTTTGAAACACGAGATGGGGCTTCTTTAAGGCCTGCTCTATCAGGGTTCTCACCTAAAATAATTAGAAAACGGCGCCAATAATTATCGTTAAAACTCTGTTTCGGCTCTTCACTCTTTCAGAAGGTACATTTTTATGTCTTTACCATTTATATTATCATAATACTTGATTAAATTACTCAAGTATTATGATAATATAAATTACCTAGGTAAGTCAATTTTATATGCTTTACGAAAGTATTAGTTTGTAATCTAAGGAGAAATTTAGCTAGGCATGAGTAATAAACAAAAAAGCTCTACATCACGTTGACCCTTAGTCTAATTGGTGGCTCGAACTGGAATTGAACCAGGGACACGCGGATTTTCAATCTCCGCCGCACACCTTTCATTGTACGAATTTAATTTTTAAATGCGGACTAGGGTTCGATTGACGCCCACGCCTTAGTCATATGTATGCTAAAGGTCAAAGGTTAACAGCAGGTAGTTGACTACTATAGAAAAGCTGCAGAATATGGCAATATAGACGTGCACTTAACCTTGGGTAACATGTATGAAAACGATAAAACTGTAATCTACATTGATAAAAAAGTTTAACTTGAACATTAACGAATGTATGCTATTGCTATGCGAATATTAATCATTGAGGACGATCAAGAAGTCTCGGCTTTTATTGCCAAAGGTATGAGGGAAGCTAGACACAGCACTGTCGCGGCTCACAATGGTAAAGATGGTTTGCTATTAGCGAGTACTGAAGCCTATGACGTATTAATCATTGACCGTATGCTACCTCAGTTAGATGGCCTTTCTATTATCAAAACCTTACGCGCATTATATAAATCAATGCCCATCTTAATTTTAAGTGCTTTAGGTGATGTAGACGATCGTGTTAACGGTTTAAAGTCAGGTGGTGACGATTACTTAGTTAAACCTTTTGCATTTAGTGAATTATTGGCAAGGGTTGAAATATTAGGGCGTCGACAACACAAAGAAGCTGAACAAACAACGATTAGCGCACAAAATATTGAAGTTAATTTGATGACACGAAAAGTAACACGTGCTGGAATATCAATTGATTTACAAACCCGTGAATTTAGCTTGCTAGAGTATTTGTTGAAGCATAAGAATCAAGTGGTGACGCGGACTATGTTGTTAGAGAATGTCTGGGATTATCACTTTGACCCACAAACGAATGTAATTGATGTACATATAAGTCGCTTGCGCAGTAAAATTGATAAGGGTTTTAATACGCCGATCATTCAAACGGTGCGCGGCGCTGGTTATATCATAGAAGACAATGACTAAGCCATTAAATACGTTCAGCAATATTAGTTATACCAAAAGTTCTAGTTTCAAAATGGCATTGCTTTTTACGTTACTATGTGGCTTGTCACTATCGATTCTGGGTTACTTTAGTTACTTCTTTGAACGAGGGCACTTTATCCATGGCACTGAAGAGATTATTAATACTGAGATAAAACACCTGGGAATGGACCAATTGCTTCATATCGACGATAGTGGGCGTTTATTTATCCCTTTTGGTCCTCATGGGGAACCTCCGGTCATATTAGGAGGTAAAGTCGAACGTTTAAAAGAGGGCATTATTGTTTTTGTTCACCCAAGCAAAGAAAAGACCTATGCAGCTAAAATCCACACATTTGAAAATAATAGAAAAATATTAGTTGGCATAGATATTACGCAAACACAGAGTGAGTTTCATTTTATGAAGTGGCTTAGTATTATCAGTATTGCATTAATTATATTAGTCGTTCTAGTAAGCTATATGATTAGTGTTTTTGTCGCAAAAGGCACCAATAGAATTGCAACTACCGCACAAAATATCATGGATACAGGGGATTTATCTAAGCGCTTAGAAGTGAGTTCGCCTTGGGATGATTTAGGCAAAATGTCGACCACCTTGAACTTGATGCTAGCCCGTATTGAAGAGCTAATGGGAGGTGTGCGGCAAGTATCAGATAATATTGCACATGATTTACGTACGCCGCTAACGCGATTACGTAATCATATTGAAGCGGCACAACATGACAGTAGTAAGACTTCTAAAGCCGCATTGCTCAATGAAGCTGATCAATTGTTGAATACATTTAATGCACTGTTACGGATTTCACGCTTAGAAGCTGAGAAAAAACGTGAGCGTTTTCATTTGGTTGCACTTCAACCACTAATCGAGGATGTGATTGCACTGTATGAACCTTTGGCTGAAGAGAAGCACATTGCCTTGCAGCAGCAACTTATCAATGCTGATTGTGATGGTGATAAAGACTTATTGTTTCAGGCTTATGCAAATGTGATTGATAACGCAATTAAATACACTCCGGAAGATGGGAAAATATCAATTACGATGTATCGTGAGAATGAATTTACTGTTATAGCAGTTGAGGACTCTGGTGAAGGGATTGCAGAGCAAGATATTCGGAAAGTGTTTCAACGTTTTTATCGCTGTGATGTTAGTCGTGCAAATGCTGGAAATGGATTGGGTTTAAGTCTTGTGCAGGCAGTGTTTGACTTACATCATGGGCAACTAGATTTAGAAAATACAGCTAGCGGATTAAGGTTTATTACAAAATTGTAATGTTCTGTCCATCCTGATGTAACTGGGCTTCTGGCACAATATGGTTATGAGAATAGCTATTATTGGTACAGGCGTCTCCGGCCTAGGTGCAGCACACTTGTTACAGCATGATCACGATATTGTCGTCTATGAAAAAAATGACTATATTGGGGGACATAGTCGTACAGTCGATGTGCCTGTGAAAGAGGGGCACTTAGCGGTAGATACAGGTTTTATCGTTTTTAACGACTGGAATTATCCCAATATTTTCGGTCTTTTTGATCATATTGAAGTGCCATATAAAAAAAGTGATATGTCGTTTGGCGTCAGCATCGATGATGGCTGGTTAGAATATAGTTCTAGTGGTTTGTTTGCACAACGTAAAAACTTCTTTCGGCCTCAGTATTGGCGAATGTTGCTGGATATATTTAAGTTTAACAAGCAAGCTCTGGCCTATATAGAAAAAGAACCATCCATTACGCTTGGGGATTGCCTTGAACAACTCAAGATGGGGCAATGGTTTAAACGTTATTATATTTTAGCCATGGGCGCTGCCATTTGGAGTTGTCCAGTAGAAATAATCATGCAGTTTCCTGCACAAACCTTCCTTCGTTTCTTCAAAAACCATGGTTTACTGAGTATTAATAAACGGCCACAATGGTATACCGTGACGGGCGGCAGCCGAGAGTACATTAAACGCTTAACAGCATCTTTTTCAGATTGTATTTTATTGGGAAATGGTGTGGCTAAAGTTAATCAACAAGGTAATGAGTTTGAAGTAACAGATGAGAAAGGTGGAAAACGTGAATTTGATCATGTCATTTTTGCTTGTCATGCTGACCAGGCATTAGAAATATTGGATCAGCCAACCAGAGATGAGCACTCAGTATTATCAAGCTTTGATTATCAGTGCAATCATATTGTAGTGCATGCGGACACCAGCTTTATGCCACAGCGTAAACAGTGTTGGGCAAGCTGGGTTTATTTGTCAGAGCAGCAGCAAGATGATAACCAAGGTGTTTCTTTAAGTTATTGGATGAATAACCTACAAAGTTTAAACACTAAAACACCTGTAATTATTACCCTTAATCCGGCAAGGCAGCCTCAAGAATCACTCATTATGAATGAGCATTACTTTACTCATCCGATTTTTGATTACAAAGCTATTGTTGCGCAAGAAAAAATGCAAACGATTCAAGGGAAGCGTAATTTATGGTTCTGCGGAGCTTACCATCGTTATGGGTTTCATGAAGACGGTTTACTTAGTGCCGTTAATGTTGTGAAAGGTCTCGGAGGTACAATCCCATGGGAATAAATGGTGCTCAGATACTCATCGGCACTGTCATGCACAAGCGCTTACTGCCTAAAGTAAATGCCTTTCACTATGGTATTTATTATGTAGCACTGCCGTTATCTAAGCTGAATAATATGGCACTCGCTTACAATTATTTTGCACCACTCAGTTTTTATGACAAAGATCATGGTGCGCGTGATGGTAGCTCATTAAATAGCTGGGCACGTGACTTATTAAAGCAACACCAGGTAGAGACTGATGGAGATATTACTTTAGTGACGATGCCAAGAGTATTAGGTTATGCCTTTAACCCAGTTAGCTTTTGGTTATGTCGGGATAAAGAAAAGCAGCTTCGGGCTGTGCTATGTGAGGTACATAATACCTTCGGCGAGCAACATACTTATCTTTGCGCACATCAAGACCGTCGTGTAATCACTGGGTTAAGCTCTTTGTTTGCAAAAAAGTTATTTCACGTTTCTCCATTTTTAAAACGAGAAGGTGATTACGAGTTCCGTTTTGATATTGAAGGCGACCAATTTAATGTTGTCATTAACTTTCACAATGAAACTGGCCATAAGCAATTAGTTACCTCACTTGTTGGTACATTACAACCCTTGTCAAAGACAAGATTACGCTTTGCTTTTTGGCACTACCCTTTGGTGACTTTTAAAGCAGTTGCAATGATTCACTGGCATGCTCTTAAGTTAGTTGCTAAACGAATTAAATATATTGCTAAACCCATACAAAAGAACCAGAAAACTAGTTCAACATTTTGATAAATAACGTTATATGGAATAAGAATGATTAATAAAACAGCAGCAGAACAATTGATAAAACGACTTGATCAACTATCTTGGGGGACACTGACACTCACCACGCCAGATGGTAAAACACGTACTTATGGGGGGAAAGAGCATGGAGAACATCATGCAACAATAGACGTACATGATTGGCGTGTGTTTATTAATATGATGCGTAAAGGTGACATTGGGTTTGCTGATGACTATCGTGAAGGAAGGTGGGACACCGATGATATTAACAAGCTCGTTGAACTAGGCTTGCGAAATCAATCAGCAGTCGATGCAATGCTGACCGGCAGTAAGTTGTACAATTTAGTGTCTGCTTTGTTTTATGTGTTTAAGCGTAATACCGTCAAAGGTAGTAAAAAAAATATTCACGCACACTATGACTTAGGAAATGCATTTTATCGCTTATGGTTAGATCCGACGATGACCTACTCATCAGCATTGTTTACATCAGAACAAGAGACGCTAACACAAGGTCAATTGAATAAATATGACCGTATGCTGAGTTGTCTTGGGCAAGACACAGGCCGTATTTTAGAAGTTGGTTGTGGCTGGGGTGGTTTTGCAAAGAGAGCAATCGAAAAGGGTGATTTTGATATTAAAGGGATTACCTTGTCGGAAGAACAGCACGCTTTTGCAAAGCATTGTTTAAATCAGCAAGCGAATATTGTGTTGGAAGATTACCGTCAACAAACGGGTTTGTACGACCATATTGTTTCGATCGAAATGTTCGAGGCAGTAGGGGAGCACTTTTGGCCAATCTATTTTCGGAAACTGAAATCATTATTAGCTAAAAATGGTAAAGCTGTTGTTCAGACGATCACGATTAATGAGCAAGACTTTCCAGGCTACCGCAAAGGCAGTGATTTTATTCGAAGCTTTATTTTTCCTGGTGGCATGCTGCCTAGTGTTTCTCGTTTTCAAGAAGAAGCAACAAAAGCAGGTTTAATCACGCATCAACCTTATATGTTCGGCAAAGATTATGGACGTACATTAGAAATTTGGTTGGAAAGCTTTGACAAACAAAAAGAGCATATAGTAGCACTAGGCTTTGATGACGGATTTATTCGGCTTTGGCGTTTCTACCTTGCTGCTTGTGCAGCAGCGTTTAGAACAAATAAGAATGATGTGATGCAAATTGAGTTAAGTCATGCGTAGAATTTACAGTCTATTAATCATGCTGTTTTGGATAACATTTTCGAATGCGGAATCGTTCATCCAACAGCATATTCCTGAAGCAAAACAAGTCTCATCAGCACGTTATAGTGTTTTCCTTTTTGATGTTTATGATGCAACGTTTTACACTGCTAGTGGTAAACCTGAAGTAACAGCGCCATTTGCTCTGGAGTTAGTCTATTTACGAAGTTTTAAAGGAGAAGGTATTGCAGATCGATCCGCTGAGGAAATGCGAGACCATCAAGGTATTGATGAAATAACGTTAGCAGACTGGCACTCACAGATGCGTAATATTTTTCCTAATGTAGCAAAAGGCGACAGTATTACGGGTGTATATCCGGGTCAAACCGAATGTATTTTTTACAAAAACAGTACATTGGTTGGGCAAGTGACAGATGCGAAATTTTGTAATGCTTTCTTTAATATTTGGTTTGGTAAAAATACAAGTACACCTGAGCTAAGGGAAAAGCTTTTAACCCAGACAACGTTCTCAATTAAGAAAAGCAAATAGCCGTGAAGCAATATCCCCGGCGTTGGTTGCTGTTTCAATATAGTCTGCTTGCTTTCCCATTAGCTTTTGCAGGTTTGCCGTTATATATCCATGCGCCTGATTTTTATACGCGACATCTAGGCTTAAGTTTAGGTGCTATTGGTATTATTCTATTGCTAGTTCGCTTGTTTGATGCGGTACAAGACCCCGTTATCGGTTATTTATCCGATTGTTATGCAACAAGCCGTCAAATGATTTTAGCGTTTGGCGTATTAGCATTAACGGTTGGCTTGCTGGCTTTATTTTTTGGCCCACAACTTTCTATTGCTACTGCAGTTTGGTTTGCTGGTAGTATGATATTAGCCACAAGTGGCTTTAGTGTTGTGGTTATTAATCTTAATATGATTGGTGGTTTTTGGTCTACTGATCAACACCAGCGAACACGCATTGCAGGTTGGCGTGAATCCTTCACCTTATTTGGTTTGTTAGTCGCCTCAATACTACCGACTATTTTTTTAAGCTATGTTGAGGCTGCACAAGCATTCCGCTGGTTGTTTATTGTATATGCAATCGCCATGTTATTTGCTTGGCTTATGTTTATCAAATTTCTGAAAGTAGTAGATTTAAAACACCTAAACCAATCAATATTATCAAGTGGGAACGGGTTCCTTCAAATTTTTCATGACAAACAACGCTTATTTTTCTTCACTTATTTCTTAACGCAGGTTGCCGCCTCATTACCTGCCGTATTAATTCTTTTTTTCGTTCGTGATTACCTCAAGGCAGAGTCATACACAGGTTTATTTTTGTTTTTATACTTCATTTCTGGTGCTGCGTTAATGCAATTATGGTTTGTCTTGTCTAGAAAGCTAGATAAATATCGTGCATGGCTTATCTCAATGGTACTTTCTATTGCAGTGTTTGTATGGGTAGTAATGTTACAGCCTGGCGACGTTCTATCTTACTGCATCATCTGTATTTTATCGGGTTTTGCTTTGGGTGCTGATTTGGCACTGCCGGCCTCTATTATTGCAGACCGTATTAATGCAATACATGCTGAAAATAGAGCCACTCAATATTATGGCGTAATGGCATTTATTCCTAAGTTAGCATTAGCACTAGCTAGCGGATTTTCTTTCATTATGCTTGATGAAGTTGGCTTTATTGCAGCAAGCGAAAATACGCAAAAAACATTACTAACACTACTCTTAATATATGGCTTAATACCATGTGTTATTAAGTGTTTAGCAGCAATCTCTTTATGTAAATTAATCAAGATGCGAGGTAAAAATGATGAATATGATCAAAAAAGGAGTAATAATTATGGGACTAATGACGTTTATTAACGGCTGTACAACATCTTCAATGGATGCTTATAAACAAACCAAACCGCAGCTAGATTTAAAGACCTACTTCACAGGCCCAATTAAAGCTTGGGGGTTGATTCAAAACCGGAGTGGAGAAGTAACAAGGCGGTTTGATGTCACTATGCATGGTTCATGGGAAGGCAACGTTGGTACATTAGAAGAGCATTTTTCCTATTACGATGGTGAAACACAAAAACGTGTGTGGACAATCACTAAAACCGGAGATAACATCTATGAAGGTACAGCAGCTGATATTTTAGATAAGGCGGCAGGTAAACTAAAAGGCAGTGCCATGCAATGGGCTTATCAAATGGATTTACCGGTTGGTGATAAGACCTACCGCATTACCTTTGATGACTGGATGTTCTTAATGAATGATGGCGTACTGATTAACCGCTCTTATTTAAAAAAGTTTGGTATTACCATGGCTGAGTTGACATTATTTATGCAAAAGCAGGAAGAGTAATGTTCTTTTATGAAGAAGTAAAAACTATGATGAAAAACATCCAGGGCCAATATATATGGGTAATAGGTGCCAGTAGTGGTATTGGCGCTGAACTAGCGATTGCTCTTAGTCAAGAAGGTGCAAACGTGATTATCTCTGCGCGACGAGAAACTGAGTTGGAATCAGTATATGCGCAATTGATGGGAGCAAACCATCAAATGTTAACGTTTGATATTAGTGACCATAGTCAAACAATAGCTGCTTTTAAAAGTATTAAACGACTTGATCGAGTGGTATTCATGGCAGCAGTCTATGACCCCTCGGAGAGCGGTAGAGCAGATATTGATTTTATCCAGAAAAGTTTACAAGTGAATATTGGTGGTGTTTATAATATGTTAGATGTTGTCGCGCCATTTCTTGCGACGCAAGGGCATGGGCAGATTAGTTTGTGTGGATCAGTTTCCGGTTATTTTGGTTTACCCAATGCGCAACCTTATTCTGCCACTAAAGCAGCTCTAGTAAACTTAGCGGAGAGTTTATACATTGAATACCAACCAAAGAATATCGATATAAAACTCATTAGCCCTGGCTTTGTCAGCACACCGATGACTAGCAAAAATGATTTTGAGATGCCGATGATAATTAATGCAAAAACTGCGGCACAATCAATCATAAAAGGGTTAAAAGGGGGGGCTTTTGAGATTCACTTTCCCAAACGTTTCACGTTATTAATAAAACTATTACGCCTACTACCTTATTGGTTGGCATTTAAAGTAAGCGGAAAGCTAATCAAGTAATTAAGAGTGTCAAAGGTATGCCGTTAATAAAATGCGTAATAGGGTAATGAAGACCAATAAGAGTACGGCTGGTGAAAATGCTGACCTTAGGAATAAGTTCTCATTACCTTGCGCTGTTGCCAACTTGTACCACTTAACTGCTTCAACATAATCTTGTAAAACACCTCGCCCAGTGCTATACATACGACCCATAACTGCCATTCATTAACTAGCAAGAAACTTTACTTATAAATGCAATCTCAATCTAGTTTAGGATTACCGAGGTTTAAATATATAATATATGTATTACTTATTGAATAACCCATTTTTTTCAAGTTTTTAAAAGGAAAGCTTATTTTGCAAGAAGCATCTCTTAATGCAGTTAAAGAAACCTATAACCATTTAGCGAAAATATATAACTTCATATACGGCAAGACATTACAAAATGGACGTGACACTCTTGGAAAGAGTTTAACCTTCGAGAGCAATAAGAAGATTTTAGAAATTGGAGTGGGTACTGGACTGACACTTAATCTTTATCCTATTAACTCTGAAATTACAGGTGTTGATGTTTCTAATGAAATGCTTATTAGAGCCAAGCAAAGGATTCAGACCCTTGGTTTAAAAAATATAAAACTGATTACATCAGATGGTGAACACACTGGACTTCCAAATGATTATTTCGATCATGTGGTTTTAGCTTACGTTTACTCTGTAACGCCCAAGCCGGAAGCGATCATTCAAGAAGCATTCAGAGTTTGTAAACCTAACGGGCATATATGGATCCTTAATCATTTCAGTGGAATGGGTGGCTGGAACTTCTTAGAGGCCCTTATCAAACCGTGTAGTCGTTTCCTTGGATTTAGGTCAATCTTTCCTTTTGGTGAGTTTGTCACTTCCAAAAACTGGAATATTGTCTCTATAAAAAGGGTTAATGCGTTCGGTCTTTCTCGTCTCATAAAAATAAAAAAGTAATCAAATGCGAATTCGATATATATTGCCTATTTTTTTAATGCAGGGTCTATCGGTCACAACATTTCTGTATTTTAAATTTGCAACGAGCAAGGCTTCCCCTTTGATGCACCTAATTTTGCTGGGTATCATTCTCACCATCTTCATCTCGTTATTTCAACTATTTTTCAGAAAGAATGGTTCCTCTCTAAAAGCAAAAATTGCTTTTGCATTTGTTTTTGGCACCCTAAATTTTTTACTTTTACTTTTTTATGCATTAACAATATACGGATATTTTCATTGGTCGGCAGCATTTACGTCTGATCTTTTTAAAGCCTACATTAATCAACTCCCCACACTTTTAGCGATTGCTGGCATTCCGCTTTTTTACGTATTAGCTTTAACACTCTTATGCTTTCTAGGTTTCTACTTGATGTATTTCTATTTAAGTAAATTTATATTGCTTAATAGTAAAGATATCAAAAACTCCAAAGTTATTAAACTCAAATTTTTCTCATTAGAGATTTTTCTGAAACCGATGGCTTGTGCCCGTCTAACGGCCTTATTCTGTATATTATTATATGCACTAACCTACAATATATGGTTCCCCAGAGAGCTTTTTTCTATTGCAGTTACTAACAACTGGAGCTTAAGCAAATTAGCACCTAGAGAACTTTTTTTTACTGGAATTGAAGGTAATAAGTCTATTGTCCAACATCATGTTATGGATTTAAAGATAAAATATCGGCCGCTTATTCTAATAACAATAGATGCATTACGCAGCGATCAAATGGGTGTATACGGCGGCAGTCTAGATAACACTCCTTTCTTATCGTCATTACTTAAAACAAAACAGTTGCAGAGGTTTGATGTGGCGCATTCAATTTGCACTCTTTCGTTTTGTGGGTTACTGGGAATATTGCGGTCAAACTATTGGTCTGGGCTTAAAAATCCTTCCCCTAACATTAGCGATGCACTGAAGGACAATAATTATCAGTCAATTTTTTTATTAGGGGGGGATCATACTAATTTCTCAGGATTAAAGAGTTTTTATGGAAACAATATTGATTTATATAAAGATGGGTCAGTAGATTCAAGTAAATATCCAAATGATGATTTTGAAGTATTAAAATGGATAAAAGATACTCACCCAAAAGATCCAAAATCAACCTTCATTTTTATTCATCTTATGTCAGTACACGAAGCAGGATTGAGACATGAGAAATTTATGAGATGGCAGCCATCTGTTGTGCCACAACTTTCATACTTCACTACCAAAAAGACTTATGAGATTGCTTATCGAAATAATTATAACAATGGTATTCTTCAAGCCGATGAGATGGTTCGCGCTATTTTTAAGGATCTAAAAGATAAGGGTATGTTAGACAATTCTCTTGTTATCATCTCAGCAGACCATGGTGAGTATCTCGGTGAATATAATCGCTTTCATCACGGTCAAGAGCCCTATGAGCCAGTTTCTCGAATCCCCTTGCTCGTTTATGATCCATTAAACCCTAAATATCCGGATAGACAATTATCGAGTCAAGTAGATATAGCTCCTACTTTTCTTTATGCGATTGGAGCAAAGATACCATCTAACTGGCAGGGAATACCACTACAAATTAAAACTTCTAGAAGCTCTGTATTAATTGCATCAGGAGATACATCTGGCGTGGTAGCCCTAATAGATGGTAAGAAATATAAATATCTAAGCAAAAGAGGGGATCATTCTGAGTGGCTTTTTGATCTAGACTCCCCAGAATTAGAGACAAGAAATATTGCAAAGTTAAATGAAAAGCAGGGAATCTTACTTAAAATGCGAGCTATAAACAATTCCGCAGAGAAGTGATTATACAAAGCTAAATATAATTGAATTTAGTTAGTTATTAATTATTCCGTTATCTAGTTGAGGCAAAAATAAACAACAAATATTTTTCTGACCGACTCCTTGTGGCCCTATCCAGTCATACGAAAATCAAAGCTGGCCGGCTAAAACATCCGCAAAGCGGTCATTTACCACATCAGTAAATTTCCCATAATTAGCAATCTTCTATTAAAATAAAACTTCAAAGTTGCGCCTCTATATTAAACGTGTCGTATTTCAATAAATATCGAATGTTAAAATGAAAAAAGCATTAGTTTTAGGTGCAAGTGGTGCCACGGGGCAGTTACTTGTAAAAATACTACTTGAGAAAGGTGTTGAGGTTACCGCCATTGTTCGCAATGCAAATTCACTGCCAAACATAGATAACGCCCACCAGAACTTACAAATAGTTGAAGCTGAAATATCTAAAATACCTAATAATGACCTAGCTCAATATCTTAAAGAGTGTGAAGTAGTACTTTCTTGTTTAGGTCATAACTTAACTTTCAAAGGCATGTTTGGTCATCCTAAGCAATTAGTAACTGATGCTATTACAAAGGTAGCGAAAGCTATTGTTTCTATAAACGCCAATAACAAGATTAAAATTATCCTCATGAATACAACAGGCAATAGTAATCGTGACATTCCTGAGAAGCCTCCATATTTCCAAAGGTTTGTTATTTTTCTGTTGCGTTTGTTGCTTCCTCCACATCTAGATAATGAAAAAGCTGCTGATTTTCTTCGGCTTGAAGTCGGGCAAAATAATAATCGTATCGAGTGGGTAGCTGTTCGCCCTGATGGGCTCGTAAATGAAGACCAAGTCAGCCAATTTATTCTAATCTATTCGCATTGTTTACTTTTAAAGTGCAAGCTATTGATCCCTCTATTTTTTAGGAGATCATTATCATGGAATATCATACAGTTCCAAAAAGTTGTGAACCTTGGAATAAAAGTAAGCTTGTCGGGCAAAAAGCACCCCTTAAACTAAAAGAAATATGGGCGATTCGCATTCGCTTAAAATTATCGCATCGCATACGAGACCTTGCTCTGTTTAACCTTGCCATAGATAGTAAGCTTCGTGCTTGTGATCTTATGAAGTTGAAAGTAAGAGATATTTCTCATGGCAATAAAATCACTGCACGTGCCATTATCCTGCAACAAAAAACAAAGCTCCCAGTTCATTTTGAAATTACTGAACCAACTCGCAACTCTATTAACACATGGCTTGAACTTGGACAGCTTCGGTCAGAGGATTTTCTATTCCCCAGCCGAGTTCATAACTCTCCACATTTATCTACGAGACAATATGCGCGCATCGTCGATGCTTGGGTAGAGGAGATAGGGTTAGATTCTGCTAATTATGGAACTCATACGATGCGTAGAACTAAAGCATCTTTAATCTATAAACGTACTAAGAACTTACGGGCTATTCAGTTGCTTCTAGGTCATACTAAGCTTGATAGTACAGTCCGTTATCTTGGTGTAGAAGTAGATGATACTTTGGAGCTGGCAGAGCAGACTGAAGTTTGACGGTATTCAGCACAGCTTGAGTATTCAGGTTGTGCTTGTTTATCCGTAAAGCGGCCTATCAATAATTGTTGTTATGAACAAACTAAAAAATAATGGGTTTGCTAATAGTGATGACATACGGGACAGCGTCCTTTACAATTATAGTGTTATAATTATTGGATACTAATCTCAACTCGAGAGGCAAATGAAATGACTGATATTGACATAGGGATAAATACAGAAGATAGACAGAAAATTGCGGAAGGTCTAAAGCTTCTTTTGGCAGACTCTTACACTTTGTACCTACAGACGCATAACTTTCACTGGAATGTCAGTGGCCCTCAATTCCGAGAATTACATCTGATGTTTGAAGAGCATTATACTGAGTTAGCAGTAGCTGTAGACGATATAGCAGAGCGTATTCGAACTTTAGGTGTTGCCGCTCCAGGCACGTATAAAGAGTTCTCTAGACTGAGTGCAATCAAGGAAATTGCAGGTGTGCCGAGCTCGGAAGAGATGGTGGATTTATTGACGCAGGGGCATGAGCAGGTAGTTAGAACCTCTAGGGAAGTACTAAAACGGGCGCAGTCCGCAGATGATGAGTCTACAGCATCATTAGTATCAGACCGTATGCGAATTCATGAAAAAACATCATGGATGTTACGAGCTATTAGAAAATAAGCTAAGCACCAGTATAACAATGCCATTAATTTGACTGTCTTAGGCTGAGGCAGAAAATTATGGCGCAATGAATGGCAGCTTTGCCCCCCATTGCTGCCTTACGCTTGAGTTTGCAGCAACGGATTGACTTATATCTGCTATTTCCACCGCATTAGCTGAAACAGCAACCCCATTAAGCATTACCCCAATGGCTACCCCTATTATCTTTTTCATGCTCTTATTACCCTTCGTGGCTTACTCGACAATCAATGACGATGGAAATTACATCGATTTCACTATGCGGATGCATACCTGACGAACCAAAAGGGTTGTAATGTGCATCAGCTAGGTAAACCATATTGCCTATTCCTTCAAACGTTTCAGGTTTTTTGCGTTCACCAAAAACACGACTGTCAGTCACAAGACGATGTTCAACGATCCCAGCAAACCCACCTAATGGCAATGAATCTCTTGATAATTTCTCCATAACTAAACTCCAGTTTTGTTTAAAAGAACTTCTTCGATCATTTTGTCGTTGTTGCTGTTCAATGCTCCAGCTTGAATCATCTTAACGTCGTGAATGCCAATGAAACCTAAGTAGTGACGTAGCCAAGGGGTAAGGAAATCAAATTCGGTACCAACTTTAGTACCACCAGAGGCGACTGCAATATAAGCTTTTTTACCTACCAACAACCCTACAGGTCCATTCTCAGTGTACTTAAAGGTTTCACCAACACGGGCGGCGAGATCAGACCATGCTTTGAACCCTGCAGGCATCGAAAAGTTATAGACTGGAATGCCGATGACAATCGTATCTGCCTCTATTAGTTCCTTAACAATTGTATCTGAGATAGCAATAGCTTGGTTTTGCTGCTCGCTGCGGTCGGTCTTTTGAGTATAGTAAGCACCGATCATTAATTCGTCTACGAACGGTAAGTCTTGGCCTGTATCACGGTATGTTACCGTGCTCTGATTGTTACTGATCTTACGTATGATTTGGTCACTCAGCTGTCGAGAAACTGATGATGTTTTACGTCCGCTCGCGTCTATGTGTAATATATGGTTCATTGAAATTCTCCTGACTACTTATTTAAAAATGTTTAGATTATTTTTGAGGCACATCGATCACCAGTAATTTGGTGTCGCTTAACGCTTTAATGGTGATGGAAGATAAGGCTGTCACTTCTAGGCCATCACCCTTATTCAGGCTGTACCCCTCTATTAATAGAGAACCCTCAGACACCAAGATGTAAGCTTGGTGCTTTATTGAATGAGTAAGCTCTGTGCCGTCGGTAAGATGGCCTGCATATATATAAGCGTCCTGATGAATTGACAGTGGCGCGTCGCTATTACCCGATACTAATAGTGTTAGGGAGTCTGTGGTAGCCTGTTTTGGGAATTCAAAGCTATCCCACTGCGGCTTAACTTCCAGCTGGTTAGGTTCAATCCATATTTGAAAGATACTTGTATCTTCACTCTCAAGGTTGAATTCGGAATGAAATACGCCAGAACCTGCACTCATTACTTGAACATCTCCAGCTACGGTACGGCCAACATTGCCATTACTATCTCGATGTGTGATCGCACCTTTTTTTACATAGGTAATGATCTCCATATTTTTGTGTGGATGGGTGTCAAAGCCTGCTCCTACTTTTATTACATCGTCGTTAATGACGCGTAACACACCAAACTGTTGTCGTTCTGGGTTGTGGTAGTTGGCAAAGCTGAAGTGGTGCCGAGCATCAAGCCAGCCGTGGTTTGCATGACCAAGGTTTTTGTAGGGATAATGAGTAGTCATTATTCGTCTCCTGTCTATAAATTAGTAAATTAAACTGCCAGTGAAGCGGGGATTAGTTTGTCGATGATAGGTAATTTTTTAATAGCAAAACTACCGGCGCCTTGGATCGCGACAATCGCCGCCAATATAATCAGTAGCACTGGAAATTCCCAACCACCGCCCTGATTGCTGAATAACCAGCCGTTACTTAAATGAGCCCAGGTTGCTCCAATGAGAATTGGTAAGCTAAGTAAGGCAATAAGGCGAGGATAGATACCTAGAAGAAGGAGGGCGCCACCAATAACTTCACCTGAGATAGTGAGGTAGGCAGCTATTGCAGGGAAGCCAAGACTTTCAAAAAAGCCAACAGTACCAGGTATAGTAAAAACAAATATTTTTAGAGCACCATGGGCTAATAAAACAGTGCCAAGTGCAATGCGGTTTAGAAAAGCGCCGTGGTTTAAAGTAGAAGTGCTCATGATTAGTGTCTCGTATTGATTGATAGAGGCTATACAATATCAGTTCCATTTAAAATGATAATATGCAATAGTATTATTTCATCAGTTCCGTTTGGTATTTAATATGGATCATATTTCTCGTGTGGGTATATTTCTTGAGGTTGCAAAGCATGAGAGCTTTGCTGGGGCTGCGCGCGCTTTAGGACTGACAGGGCCAGCTATTAGTAAACAGGTACAATCCCTTGAAGACAGGCTTGGCGTTAAGTTGCTAAACCGAACGACAAGGCACGTTTCATTGACTGAAGAAGGTGCGATGTATTTTGAAAAATCGCGTAAAGCGCTAGATGATTTAAATGAAGCCGAAATGCAACTTCATGAGTTGAAAACTTACCCAACAGGTAAGCTTAAAGTTAATGCACCAATGTCATTCGGAACACAATTTCTTACTCGGCCAATAGCAGACTTTGCTGAGCAGTACCCTGAGGTTGAGCTTGAAGTAGATTTTAGCGATCGTTGGGTCGATGTGATGGCCGAAGGTTTTGATGTGGTCATTAGAATCGGAACGCTTGAGGACTCAAACCTAATTGCACGCAAACTAGCATCCTGCCCAATAGTGTTATGTGCTGGGAAAAAGATGATTGAAAAGCACGGTTTTCCACAATCAATTGAAGATCTCATTGATTACCCAGGTATTGTCTATAACAAACACGGCCAAAAGGAAGTATGGCGTTTTCAAGAAAACGGTAGTAATGTGATTCTTTCGCAAACGTTAAATCGAAACTTTTCTACAAATACAGCAGAGATGCAATTAGAGGCTTGCTTAAAGGGATTAGGTGTGGCGCTCCTACCGATATTTACTGCTGATGCTTACATTAAATCTGGTGAACTGGTAAAGCTATTTCCCGATTACACGACTTACCCAGAAAGAGGGATTTATGTACTGTATCCTCAAAATCGCTACCTCTCAGCAAGAACCCGTTTTTTTATAGATTGGTTGAGTGAGGCTAGTAAAAAATTCTCTTTTAACGAAACAATAAGAAATTCCTGAGCCATAATTCAAGCGGGACTCCTAACGGAGCCCTTAATTTAAACGTTGACTGTCTGGTTTGTCCCCTAACGTGCCTAATGCGAATTAGTCCGCAAAGCAGCCTTCAGTAATATAGTTTGACCTGTCACAACCAACCAAAAGTGGCCACAGCTTACTATGCACTCTAGTTAATCAGTTTTTAATAATAGTATAAAGATATTAATCTTTTAACATTTTAGTGAGCGTTGGCCATACGTTTCTTAGCAGTTTGGCCTGCGCTGCTGCCTTTGGATGTAAGCCATCTGGTTGAAACAATTTTGGATTACCAGCAATACCTTGTAAAAAAAATGGTACTAATTGTATTCTGTATTTTTTTGCTAGGGTTTGGTAGTTTGCGCTAAATTGTCGGCTATATTTTAAGCCGTAATTAGGTGGAATTTTCATGCCAAGTAACAACACTTTAGCGTTGCTCTTTTTAGCCTGTTGAATCATCGCTTCTAAATTGTTGCTTGTTTCAACAGCGCTCAAACCACGCAGGCCATCGTTGCCACCTAGCTCGATCACTATAATATTTGGTTTTTGGATTTTTAGCATGTCGGCAAATCGACTTAAGCCGCTACTGGTGGTCTCGCCGCTAATGCTAGCATTAATCACTCCGTAATTAAGTTTTTGTTGTGATAGGCGCTGTTGCAATAAGCTCACCCAGCCCTCTTGTTGTGACATGCCGTATGCAGCTGATAGACTATCGCCAAATACTACAATGGCTTGCGGTTTAGTTTGCTTGGCGACGGTAGGCAGTGTAACTAAACTACTCACAAGAAGACTAACTGCAGTAAAAACATAAACTAGACAATTAAAACGAGATCGCATCATATGTTACTTTCTGAATCTGAAGACAATATAAGCTTAACGCGCCAGCCTAAAAAAAGGTCGCTAATTAACAATACTAGTGCCATTTTAGCCACAAACTTAAGCAAGCATGTCGGGGAAGGTGTCAATAAAATTGAAATTTTAAATGGCTTGGATTTACAGGTTGTGCAAGGTGAGAGTATCGCTATCATTGGGAGCTCCGGCTCTGGGAAATCGACTTTGTTGGCTTTGTTAGCAGGGTTAGATGTGGCAACTAGCGGCATGGTAGAAGTGGCTGGTAACCCATTCAGCCTCTTAGATGAAGATGCCCGCGCCGCCATGCGTGGTGCGCAGATGGGCTTTGTGTTTCAATCGTTTCAACTATTGTCAACCATGACCGCGCTAGAAAATGTGATGCTGCCAATGCAGTTAGCGAATAGAAAAGATGCTAAACAGCAGGCAATAGTGACGCTAGATAAAGTGGGGTTGGCCGAGCGCATCAGTCATTATCCAAAACAGCTATCAGGTGGTGAGCAGCAACGAGTGGCCATAGCAAGAGCCTTCGCCCCGCAACCTGCCATTTTGTTTGCTGATGAGCCAACGGGTAATTTGGATATTGCCACTGGCGAACGCATTATTGAATTACTGTTTAGTCTAAACCAACAAGCCAATACCACGCTTATTTTGGTGACACACGATATGCAATTAGCTCAGCGCTGCGAACGCGCGTTAACTCTACAGCATGGAAAATTACATACAACATGATGCTGAAACTAAAACTGGCATGGCAACAGTTACGTTCCCAATGGCAAGCAGGAGATTTACGAGTGCTGGTGGTGGCCTTAGTGCTGGCGGTGACTTCCATCACTGCCGTTAATTTTTTCACCAACCGCATTTCGACGCACTTAAATAGTCAAGGCGGCATGTTGTTCGGTGGCGATATAGTCATTGTCGCAGATCATGTGATTCCGCAGAAATACATCGCCGAGGCTAAACAGCATGACCTGCAAACTGCATCGACACTAACGTTTGCCAGCATGGCAATCAACCATGATAAAAACCAACTAGCCGATATCAAAGCGTTAGATGAGCAGTTCCCCTTAATGGGTGATTTTGGTGTGCAGTTTTTGGCAGAGAAAGCGGAGGAAAGTGTGCGCAAGGGGCCAGTTAGCGGCGAGGTATGGGTAGAGCCACGAACCGCCAATGCGCTAGGCTTAAAGTTGGGCGACCAGCTAGAGCTAGGTGCTATTACCCTTAAAGTCGCAGGTATTTTATTACGCGAGCCTTCACGTGGTGGCGATATGTTTAGCTTTGCACCGCGCGTGATGATGCATATGAATGACGTACCAGCGACCGAGTTGATTCAATTTGGAAGTCGCGTCAAATATCAATTAGTGCTGGCAGGAGAAGCTAAAGAGATCAAAGCATTCATTGAAAAGATAACGCCAACATTACAACGTGGCGAACGTATTGAAGACGTCAAAACATCGCAACCAGCGATAAGAAGTGCACTAGGTAAAGCTGAAACTTTTCTCGGTTTAAGTGCCATGGTCAGTGTGGTAGTGGCAATTGTCGCCATGTTGCTTGCCAGTGGGCCATTCGTCTCGCGTAGTCAAGAAACAGCTGCCTTATTACGCTGCTTTGGTGCCAGCAAAGCCACTATTGAACATATCATGTTGATTCAAACAGCATTATTGGCCGCGATTGGCGGTATTGCGGGCTGTTTGCTAGGTTATTTGATGCAATTTGGATTAGCTCATTTTGCAGGAAAGCTGTTTTTAGAAAACTTGCCAGCACCTAATTTAACACCCATTGCGACGGGTCTACTATTAAGCTTTGCCATTTTGTTTGCCATCATTCTGCCGCATATTCGTGCGCTAAAAAACATTCCAACTATTCAAGTTTTGCGTCAGAATTTTGTATTAAATCCCGGTAAAATTTGGTTGAAATACTTGCCTGTGATGGCAGTCATTACGCTGTTAATCTTTTTTTTGGCCAAAACACTCACATTGGCGCTTGTCTTTTTGGCAGGTATTTTCGGCATTTTCTTAGTAGCTGGTGTACTTGCTTACTCCTTAGCATTTGCGCTGCATCGCGCTAGTCAAAGTAAATTTTTAGTGAACGTAATCAGCAACACGGCCATCTTGGGGATGGGTAATTTAAAAAGAAGATTAGGTTTGTCCATTACGCAAATTATCGGTTTTAGTTTAGGCGCCATGGTGTTAATGCTATTAATGATGATCAAAATGGATTTAATGCAATCCTGGCAGTCTTCTTTGCCAGCAGATGCACCAAACAAATTCATCATCAACATTCAACAACATCAAGTTGAGCCAGTTAAAACTTTTATCAAACAATTATCTAACCATGTAGTGCCGCCAATATATGCCATGACCCGCGGCAGATTAATAGAAAAAAACGGTCAATCAATAAATCCTGAAATGTTCACAGAAGAACGTGCAAAACGCTTGGTATCACGTGAGTTTAATTTATCATCCACTGCTGTAATGCAAGCTGACAACACTCTCCTGCAAGGTCGCTGGTGGCGCGCTGACGAAGCCACAGCACCTTTATTATCTTTAGAGCAAGACATTGCGACAGCGCTCAATGTTAAGCTAGGTGACAAGCTGACCTACGATATTGCTGGCAGTAAAATTACACTCACTGTTACTAGCATTCGCCAAGTTGAATGGGGTAGCATGAGGGCTAACTTTTTTGCTGTGACACCACCTGAAAGTTTGGCACAATTTAGTGCTAGTTACATGACCGCATTTTATTTGCCTAAGCATCAAGATAATACGCTCAATAACATGTTGCAACAGTTTCCCAACTTTACCGTAATTGATGTTGCCAGCATCATGAACCAAGTGCGCGATATTATGAGTAAGCTGTCAATTGCGGTAAGTTTTGTATTTGGTTTTTGTGTGCTAGCTGGCATTGTTGTACTATATGCCGCTCTGGTGGCTACACGTAGCGCTCGCTTGCAAGAAGCGAGCTTACTCCGTGCATTTGGCGCATCACGAAAGCAAGTATCGCTAATGATGCTTACTGAGTTTTTGAGTATTGCTGTAGTAGCTTCTATGGTCGCCGTGTTGGTCGCTAGCGGATTAAGTTATTATCTGAGCCACTTCGTATTAGATATTCCCTACCAATTTAACTTCCTACTAGCGCTTAGTGTACTTGCAATAGCAGTGATGGCAATCCCACTTGCTGCTTGGCTAGTCATTCGCAATTACTTAAATGTGGCGCCAAAACAATTGCTCAATAGCATTTAATCAGTAAGAAGATCGTTGCAGGTTTGCACCTGACCGGCCGCTTTGTCCCCTAACTTGCCTACGACTACTCAATCCGCAAAGCTGACATAACCGATAATTTATAAATACGGACCAGGGTTCGATTCCCGCCCACCCACCAACAATAAAAAAGGCTATCTTTTATGGATAGTCTTTTTTATTGCATTGCGCAGGCGGAAATTTAACGTTAATCCTAACTTACTCATTTATAAGTATATTTAAAACTAATAACAATCCCATCGTTATTATCGGCGTTACTAAAAGAAAAAATCACTCCTATTCGATTGAGGATTCAGCAATCGAAGCCACGCCCATGATTAGGTATAAATCATGTCTTTTTATCATCTTTGTTTTTTTATCGAACCTAAGTGTTTAATCTTTTTTCTGCCGCTATAAATCATTTTCTACTGCACTCGGTGCTTGTAATTGATTTTGTTTAAATAGCTCGTATTCAGTATGTGTTTTTTGTATGGCAGATTGATGGCTTACTACTTCTGCGCTGGTCAATAATTCCCTTCCCATCATGGTTAAGAATTGACCTAGCCGTTCAATCCAATCCCTCATGTTCATAGCAACCTGGTTCATTGCTTGTAGTTAAGCCATTTCAAGATACGCCGTTACTATACGGTTAAGGATCATTAGCTCATCTTCATTCAAGTAATTCTTAGCTGTTTCAACATCACGCTTTAATAATGAATCACTTAAATAATTAGTGAAACCCATATTATCTTGGTTTGCATCAGCACGTTGATAAATTAATTCAGCGGAGGTATGACCATGTGCCGCCCAGTGCATTTTATTTTGTATTTGTTTAAAGAATTGTAGGGAGTAATCAGATTTAGGATAGTAGTCAGAACTGGTCGCGTAAATATCTAAAACTTTTGGCCAAAATACTTTTTCTGATGAACGAATATCGCGAATGCGTGTTAGTAACTCTTCAAAATAACGTGCGTTACCTGATTCTTTTAAACGGGTATCATTTATTGTAAAGCCTTTCACAATATACTCATTCAGCCGTTTAGTTACCTAGATACGGAATTGTGTACCTAATACGCTATTAACGCGATAGCCCACTAAAATAATAGCGTCTAAGTTAAAGTATTCCATCTCACGGTTAATGCTTCGATTACCCTCAGTTTGAACTGTTATAAAATTTGCAACAGTTGCATCCCGTAACAGCTCATTGCTTTCAAAGATATTCTTAAAGTGTCTTTAAGCCAAATTGAGTAAAGCCTGTCTTTTCTGTACTGGAGATATATTTCCAATGACAGAGTTGATTCTTTTATTAAAGTGTCCATTTCAATTAGACCAGAACATTTATTTCATTATAAGAATTTTCTACTTAAAACTCCCTTGGTTTTTTGGGCGGATTACAATCAACTGACTTGAATAGTTAGGCGAGCAAAATTAAAGGGGGACGTCAGCTTGATTATCAAACTACATGCTTCCTAAACACTTGTTTGCCTAACGCGATTAAATTAGGCAAATAAGTCAGCAAAACAAGCAACAACCCTAAGCTAAGGTATATCCAACGCATAGAATAGTCCGTAACAATACTCGCGACAGGTCTTAGATCGCGAACGTGATCGTAAAACGCTGAGCTGTCTGTGCCTTTCATGTAAGTGCCTTTAACTTCTATGGCGACTTTTTTAAGGTATTCAGTATCTAGCTGTGATAAGTAGCGGTCATATTCTGCATAGGCAACAACGGGGTCCGGTTCATCAATACTCGTGTCGCTGTAACTCACACCAACAGCGCCTGCGGAGTTTTCTTTGGTATCTGAAGACCAGTAGCCAACCCATTTGTTGCTGGAGTTATAACGCGGGATAGGGACAGGTTGATTACCGCCCACGCCGACCAAGAGTAAGTTTTTACCAATTTGTAGGTGGCTGAGGTCTAGTTTATTAATAGCATTTACTTTGGGAGCTTCATCGCCATCCGTAAAGAACAGCATGTGGGCTGGCATGTTCAAATAGTCGATCATGGTTTCTGCTGTTTTGATGCCGAAGCTTAAGCGGCTATTGCCGCGCCATGCCATGCGCCATTCTAGGTGGTCGATACTGTCAGTTATTTCATCGTAGTTTTTGCACACTTCTAGTGGCATTAGGAGCAATGCAACATCCTCAGCCGCAAATACGCCTAGACTAAAATAGGTGCCGCACTCTGCATCTGCAACTACTTTCTTCATGAGGTGTTGGGTGTATGTCATGCGGTTGGTTGTTTTTGCACCGATTTTGACATCTTCCGCATTCATGCTTTGAGAGACATCAGCGAGTAACAAGTAGTTTTTGACGTCTTGTTTTAGCTGAATTTCAGGTTTGAAAATGGCTAATGATAATAGAACAATGATGATGAAGAGTAAGAGGCTTTCATAGTGCTCTTGCAGAAAATTATGCTTTAAAAAGGTGACCAGTTTTTTCATGGCAGCGCTATTTTTGACAGTGCTATACATGGCAGTACCTTTTTTTGTAGGACTACTCATGGTAGTCCTACTGGTAAGTTGCTTAACTCAACTCCAGATTTCTCTTTAGCGGTACTTTTCATATTGGTCGGAATAATGGAATTTAATAAGCTTAAATTGAATTTAGCTGCCAGCATGCTTGGTGCTGTTCTTAGTGCATGTTCATAAGCGATTCTGGCTTGCAAGAAGCTGTATTTAGACTCGTCATTAAGTGAGCCATCATCATTTAATTTCCGATGAATACCCGAAGTGAGCAGGTTGTTACCAATATTGTATTGAATATTGGCTATTTGCTGTGTGTTTAACGGCGTTGTAAATTTGGCTACTTCCTCTAAGATCTGTGTATACGTTTGCACCGCATGTTTGTAATCTTTATTCTCGCCTTGATAATAAGCAGCTGAAAATTTTGACTTGAGCGGGTAGGCATCATCTTTTAGTAATTTTCCAGTGCTCAGCACACTGTTGATTTCATTGATGTGAAGATACTGCTTTCCCGCTGCAAATAGACCAATTAGCCCGATAACCGCGCCAATCAATAGGATGCTATTTTTCATTGATATATCCTTAGGTTTTTGGCAATCAGAATTAGTAAGCTGATGATGCCGGCAATGATAATAAAGTGAGTCGAATAATCGCGCCCAGCAATCGTGACTTCATATTGAATCGTTTTCTTTTCGCGCGCGTTAATGTCTTGAATCGCAGATTGCAGCGTCGTAGGGTTATCTGCTTCATAGGCTTTGTATTTAATTTTGAGTGACTTAAAGTAGTTGTCCAATGCGATTGGCGCCGGTGAGGTGTCTTCTGTATACTCTTTTTTAGAGAAGATACTCACACCGTCAGGCTCTCTCAACACAATCCAGTACAGACTTAAGCCTTTTGCTTCCATTTCTTTTTTAAGCTTTAGTTTGACTCGTGGGCTAACTTTTCCAGCACCATCAGACAGTAAAATCACCGCTCTTGAGCCGGAGCTTTCGATTTGGTCAAATAAGCTTGTCCCTTGCGTGACTCCTGCGCCAATATTGGTTTGGTTAACACCAGAGCTGGTGGCAGCATTAATGGCAGAATAAATGGCATCGCGATTGGTCGTAATCTTAAGGCCATATAAAGCCGAATTGGTGAAAGCGACAACGCCCAGCATATCGTCTGGTCTTGATTGCACAAAGTCAGTTAATAAGCGTCTAGCCGCTGCCGATTTCACTTCGCCAGCTTGACCGTTGATGACATCGCCCGCAAATGGATGTTCCATACTCACACTACGGTCGATGACCATGACGGTTTGTGCGCCTTTGCCTACCTTTTGTACCACTTGGTCGCCACCACGCGGCCCCGTTAATGCCAATACTAATGCCGCGATTAACAGTGCAGTAATCAGGTTTAACAGGAAGTCAGCTGTTTTAGAAAACTGGTCTTTCGGCGCGATGGTTAACCATGAATACAGCTGACCTTGACTGCCTTTTAAGACAAAAGGCAGCGTACTCAGTGGCAGGAGTAATAACGCCCAAGGGTTTAATAAAGTCATCAAACGCCTCTTTCGCAGTCTCTTAGCTGTTTGCTAAAGGATAGAATTTTTTGCATTACGTTATCGCTGCTTTTATCGGTAAATAACGCTTGGTTTGATAGATCGAAAAATTCGGCTATTTCCGTTTTCAACCTACTGAACTCTGGATGGCTGACTAAAAACGTATCAATATTATTCGGGTATAAACCACGGCCAAATAGTTGATTAAAGGCTTCGTGTAATAAACTTAGTGCTACTTTCGGTACACCTACATCAGCCACTTTCTTTTTACTGATGGATTTGATTTGTCGATGCGCGCGAGCAAAGTTGCCACCCATGAATGGTAACCAATAACGATCGGCATTGATATAGATAAGACCAATGATGCTGAATAGCAATAAACCAGCGAATGCTAGCAAACGTAGCAAGTTACTGTCTTGATTAATCAGAGCGGCTTTAGCTTGCGGCAATATGCTTGTTTTCGCATCGTCTAAGTCAGAATTCACTAAAGGGGAATACCAAAACATCCAAGAAGGCACGGTTAAATCTTCGCCATCTAATAAGGTAATCACTTCCTTTGGTAACACCATCTTGGCGGCTTCTGTTGAGTGTGCGAATACTTGGTAGCTTAACTCAATGACATAGCGTGATTGTGCATCTTCTACTGCTTGCGACACATTCACTTTTGACAGCTCCATACCCGCTGTTCTCGTGCCTTTTACGGGTAAGAGCCTCGGTGTTATTTTCTCTGCTGTCTTCGCTAATATGGTGACTTTACGTGTCAACACATCGCCAAGTTGAATGCCAATTTTTTGTGTTGGTTCAGTAATACTAATGATTGCTGTTATTTTTTCTGCTGCATTGCTTAAGCTACAGCTGATTAGTAGTGCCAATAGCATGACAAGGTTGAATGGTTTCATGTTCATTAACTCATGTTTTCTTCAAAATAGTCTGTAAAAGACTCAGGTTTATATTCGCCGTTGACAAAAAGCGCAGGGTAATCGAACTTTAAAAAGAGTGTGTTGAGTGCTTCTCGCCTTTTCTCGAATGCTTCGATAAATTGTTCACGCAGTGATTGTCTAAAAAAGAAGCGGCTGCTTAAGCCCGTTTCAGGGTCGATTAAGTTACCAAAGCCAAATTTAGGCAGTTTTTGATATTCTTGCTCATCCCATAAAACAACAGGTACGACCTGATGCGCAGACATGGCATTTAAGGTTTTTTCTATGGTTGCTAGCGGCATATGAAAGTCGGAAATCCAAAACACCAGAGAACGCTTTGTGCCTAGATAGAAGGGTAGGTCGGTAATGCCTTCTGAACCCGTGAGCTTCGTACTATATTGTTGCAGTTCACTAATTACTTCCAAGCTATTAAATACCTGATGACTCAAAGGCAAAGTGAGCTCTTCAATCACATGATCGTGATAAGCCACAAAGCTGAAGATGTCACTCATTTCGTAGGCAGAGTAAGCAATCGATGAAGCAATCTCTGTTGCAATTTCTAGCTTACTTTTATTACTCTTAAACTGCATAGAGCTAGATGCATCACATACAGCGTAAATCGGCGTTGTATTGTCTTGCTTAAAGGTTTTCACCTGTATGTTTTCATAAGGGTCGCGCATCGATGCACGCACATCTATGCGTTTGGCATCTGGATAGTCAATCAGCGACACATTGCCACGATAATCATCGCCCAAGCCACGCTGCGTGCCCTTATGGTCACCATAATGGACACTACTCGACTTCCACGGAATCGTGTAATGAAACGGTTTAACGTAATCTGCAACCATGATGCTAGGCTTTTTGTGGCACATGTACTTGGTCTAAAATCTTAGTGCTTAACTCGCGCGCTAATAAAGTACGGCGACTTTCATACATGGAATTAAACGCCAACCTATGCGCAATAATTTCATGGAAAACAGCGTGAATATCTTCAGGATATAAACTATTTCTATCCATCAGCCATGCGTGTACGCGGGCAGCTTTTAACAACATGCCCATGCCACGTGGGCTCGCCCCTGCTTGAATTAAACGCTTCACATCAACACTATCCAGTTCAATATCAAACTTGCTTGGGTCTTGTGTAGCTGTCCAAAGGTTTAAGGCATAGTCTTCAATCACGTCGCTAGACTTGATGTGATCTTGTAATATGTCAGAAAAATCATTGAGTTGGTCGTATTGCAAGGTGTCACTCTCGACAGTTTGTGTGAGCTTTTCTGTATGCTGAAATTTGGTATTAAAAATCAATGATTTTCTAATCGCTGGATCGTCTGGAATATCAATAGCAATTTCCATCATAAAGCGATCACGTGCTGCAGCAGGAATCTCAAAGGTTTCATTTTTTTCGACTTGGTTACGATCGGCAAATACCAACATGTGCGGGAAGCGGTATTCCTTTTTAAATGCATTGATGTGGCGTTCAGCCATCACTCTTAACATTAAGGCATGCACTTGTGGTCTTGCGCGATTGATTTCATTAAAGAAGAAAACGGATAGATCTTCGCCTGAGCGGAGTAGAGGGCCTTCATCAATTTGTGGTCGACCATCTTCACCAAGGTAAGTATCGTAAATCAAATCATTTGGCATTAAGTCTACCGTGCCTTCAATCCGTTCATAGGCACCACCGATACCTCTGGTAATCGTTTGTAGTAATGTGGTTTTACCAACGCCAACGCCACCTTCTAGCAACACATGACCGCGCGCAAAAATCGCGATGTTCATTAACCGAATCGCCTTGTCTTGACCCACAATGACTTTTTGCACTTCTGATTCTAGCTTCATTGCCTTGCCGCGCATGTCAGCGAGTTGATTGTCTATGGTTGCAGTGTTCATACTTTCCTCTGAGTGAAATATTTAAGTCAAATAATAAATGATTAAGTGAAATTCTGTTTTACAGTTTCTGATATAGCTTGTGATTTATTAAGAAATAAACTACCATCTAGACAGGTCTGTTCATTTTTAGTTTGCAATAGAATGAATGACTTTGCAAGACTTTTATAAAAGAAACATTTAAACCATGGTGAGAGCTGAATTGTTAACCTTTGAAGATTTTTATGGGGGTTATGAAAGTACTGGCAAAACACAACTGGCACGCCTGTTGAAGCTGTCTGGCGCCATCGAAAAGTGGAGCCAAGACCGTGACCATGCTGAAGTGGTGAATGAATTTTCCATTCAAGACATGCAAGCGCTAAAGAAACTCATCGAAAACGAAGTCGCTTCCATCAGTCATAATGCCGCAGCTACTGACGCGAATGTGGTGACTGACCAGATTTTATTTCTCATCATCGGAGCCGTTAAAGTGCAGACGCAAAGCAGGTCAAGCACGACATGGCCGCTGGTGAATCAAACCATTAAAGAATTGGTTTCTCCTCGAAAAAAACAGAATAGTCTCATACTTGCATTGACCAGTGTTGTGTTGATTGCAGGCTTTGCGTTTACCTTGTTTTTAATTAACAACAAACAGACGCCAACGACAGATTTCAGCCCGATAGAAGCGCTACAAGACATGTCTATTAATCAAGCTGGCAGCCAAACTGTGGATAACTTAATTGCGGTGTATCAAAAAATGCAAAGCGGAGAGTGCCAGCTGCCACAAGCATTGGTGTTGCAGCCTAAAGACCGTGAGGCATTTATTGCCTTTGTGACGGAAGGGAAAGTGAATATCAACACTGCAGATAGCCTAAAAAAATCACTAGAGTATGCCGATTGTAAGTACCCGCAAAAACTAATGAATAACCCGTTAAACCGCTCACCAGAGAATGGATAACCAACATGAATAAAATGCACGATAAAATAGTGGCTACAGCCACCCAGCTTTTTGAAGCGCGAGGCATTAATGCTTCTGGCGTTGATTTAATCATTCGTGAAAGTGGTGTTGCCAAAGCGACGCTTTATAAATACTTCCCAAGTAAAAACCAGCTTATCATCAGCTACTTGCGCGATAAGTCTGATGGCCTATATACATGGCTAGAAGAAAACCTGATTGATAAAAAGAAAGACTCGCTTGAGGTGTTGCTAGCGCTTTGTGATTTGTTTGAATTATGGCTTACTAAGCCAGAGTTTCATGGGCTGCCATTTCATATCGCATCGGTTGAGTTTCCTGAGGCTAATCATCCAATCAACCTCTATTCTGCTGAGTTGTCAAAAGAGCTGCAGCTTTATTTCTCCAAGATAGCAAAAAAAGCGGGGATTAAAGACCCAGAAACATTGGGGCAGCAGTTGATGATTATTTTTGAAGGTGCCGCATTGGTTGAGGGGTTGAGTCCAGGGACTGGAGCAGCATTGAGAGCGAAGAAAGCAGCAGTAACGCTGATCAACTCATCCACATAGTAATCACGAGCCTAAGCGGCCAATAATGGGGAGATTCCCCTTTAACTTTGATGACATTCGAGATTAAATCGCAGTTAGGGGTTTCATGAAAACCGTTTTAAAGCGAAAATAGCATTAATCATAATTAAATTGACAAAGAAAACTCGAATGGCAAACCAAAGTAGTTATACAAAAGAAGAATTATTAACTTGCGGGCAAGGCGGAATGTTTGGTGAAGGTAATGCGCAATTACCATTACCACCTATGCTCATGTTTGATCGCATTGTGAGTATTACCGAAGACGGTGGTGCATACAACCAAGGTCAAATCATTGCAGAGTTGGATATTAATCCTGATTTATGGTTTTTTGACTGTCACTTTACAGGGGACCCTGTAATGCCTGGCTGCTTAGGCTTAGATGCAATGTGGCAATTAGTTGGTTTCTACTTAGGCTGGAAAGGTGGCCCTGGTAGAGGCCGTGCTTTAGGCGTTGGTGAAGTGAAATTCTCAGGCCAAGTGTTACCAGAGACGAAGATGGTAACGTATAAAATTGACTTAAAACGTGTGATATTGCGCAAGCTGGTTATGGGTATTGCGGATGCAACGATGTCTATTGATGGTCGAGAGATTTATGTCGCCAAAGATTTACGTGTAGGCTTATTTACGCGTACAGACAACTTTTAATTTGATGCAGGGAGAGCACATGATAAAACGTGTCGTGATTACAGGGTTAGGCATCGTATCTAGCCTAGGTAACAACAAACAAGAGGTGAAAGATAGCCTGTTTGAAGGTAAGTCTGGGATTTCATTTAAGCAAGAGTATGCAGACCGTGGTATGCGGTCGCGCGTTGCTGGCGATATCAAAAATTTAGATATTGAAGCGCTGATTAATCGTAAATTATTACGCTTTATGGCGAAAGGTCATGCGTACACTTGGCTAGCCATGAAGCAGGCAATTGAAGATGCCAAGATGCCTGAGGATATGGTTTCTAATGTACGTACTGGCTTGATTGTTGGCGCAGGCGGTACATCGACAGAAAGTATGTTGCTAGCGACAAATACCTTGGCAGAAAAAGGCATTCGTCGTGTTGGCCCTTATCAAGTGACTAAAACCATGAGTAGCGGTATTGCCGCTTGTTTGGCGACAGGTGCGAAAATCAAAGGAATTAACTACGGCATTAGCTCAGCTTGTTCGACTAGCGCACATTGCATTGGTGCGGGTGTAGAGCAAATTCAGTTGGGTAAACAAGATGTTATTTTTGCTGGTGGTGGCGAAGAAGAGCATTGGACCATGAGCTTCTTATTTGATGGCATGGGGGCGCTTTCTAGTAAATATAACGATACGCCTGACAAAGCATCACGTACTTATGACACTGACCGTGATGGCTTTGTGATCTCTGGTGGCGGAGGTATTGTCGTGCTAGAAGAGTATGAGCATGCCAAAGCCCGTGGTGCAAAGATCTATGCGGAAGTGCTAGGTTACGGAGCAACGTCAGATGGTTACGACATGGTTGCCCCTAGTGGCGAAGGTGCATTTCGTTGTATGAATCTTGCATTGCAAGGGCATGATGGTAACAAAATCGAAAAAGTTGATTACATCAACACGCACGGCACATCAACGCCAGTTGGTGATACTAAAGAGATCGAAGCGATTCGTCAGGTATTTGGTGATTCAGATACGGCGATTGCCTCTACGAAATCATTATCAGGCCATGCATTAGGTGCGGCAGGGGTGAATGAAGCGATATACACCTTAATTATGATGGAAAATGATTTCATTGCGGCTTCAGCTAATATCGAGACCTTAGATCCAGCAGCAGAGGGTTTGAATATCGTCCAAAAACGGATTGATAATGTGAAAATTAAAACAGCATTGTCTAACAGTTTTGGCTTTGGCGGCACCAATGCGACACTGACCTTATCAACCAAAAACCTATAGTGTGCGTTAAGTAGCTATCAACTTTTAAAGTGTTCGATGTGAACTTGAGTAACTCTCTGGTGACATTTGATCAAGCGACAGGGCATCTGCATACCGCAATGGATGCCGACTTATCGAGTGCCTAGTTTAATCAAAACCTATCTGGGAAACTCGGCATTTCTGGCAAGTTACGCTTTGATGCGGAAAGCAGTTCGATTGTGCTGGATGCACCTAAGGTTGAGCAAATCAATTTCGATGACGAGAGTGAAAAGTACAGTGACTTGTTGAGTGCCTTAGCCAAAACAGTCGGTGACGATATGCTGAATGGGTTGACACTTTATAAAGTGTCAACCTGAGGATTTAACCGTGGGAAGCACGCAACACTTGACTAAAGAATTGCAGGTGACTGATAATGAATTGCAAATAACGCTATCAGCACAATAGTTAATGGTTTCTTAAGGTAGCGATTAGGAGCAACTATAAAATGAGCGCTGCAGTAACATTCCGGCCTTCACTCATCAATATATTGTAAGTTCTACACGCGGCATCGGTCGTCATGCATTCTATGGCAAGCCCTTTTGCAGTTAACGCCGCGGTTAATTGTGGATGAACAAATTGATGTGTAGTACCTGTGCCCAGTAAAACAACCTCAGGATTTAAGTCGGAAATGGTGTCGAAGTCTTGTGACGTTAAGTTTTTGAAATCTTTTGCAGACCAATCCAATATCAGTTTATCGGGCATTACAATCAATTGCTGTGTATAACGCTGCTTATTGATGTCCACAAAGCCATCACCGTAAGCCGTAATCAGGTTGTTATTCTCTGCTTGTGTTAAGTGTAATTTCATAATGTTTATTTTAACTAACTTTGATGGGCATATATAGGTGAAAATGGAATTGCTTGCACTTTAATTTTAAATCATAGCGCCAGCATAAGATTAGTTTACAAGGTAATTTAATTAAGCCGTTTTACGAAGCCACCCATAGCATTTGTTATAATGCGATTAATTATGAATAAAGCACCCAAATATAAATTAAAGAAATCCTTTAAATTAGACGACGTCTGTTACGATATTCGCGGACCTGTGATGGATCGTGCGCAGCAAATGGAAGAAGATGGGAAGCGCATCATTAAGCTGAACATTGGTAATCCTGCTGCATTTGGTTTTGAAGTGCCTGAAGAAATTCAGGAAGATGTGATGAGTAATATTTCAAAAGCAGGTGGCTACACCGATAGTCGGGGCTTGTTTGAAGCACGCAAAGCCATCATGCATTACGCGCAACGTAAGCAGATCAAAGGCGTGAGAGTGAACGACATTATGATTGGTAATGGCGTTTCTGAGCTGATTGTGATGGCCATGCATGGTCTGCTTAATAATGGTGACCAAGTGCTGGTGCCAGCGCCAGATTATCCATTGTGGACGGCTTCTGCGCACTTAGCTGGTGGTGAGGCTAGACATTATATTTGTGATGAAGAGAATGGTTGGTTACCTGATTTAGCCGATATTGAATCTAAGATTAATGCCAATACGCGAGCGATTGTGGTGATTAATCCCAACAATCCAACGGGTGCAATTTATCCAAAAGAAACACTAAAGGGCTTGATTGCGATTGCAAGGAATCACCACCTTGTGATCTTTGCTGATGAAATTTACGATCAAATGCTGTATGACGGTCAAGAGCATATTTCTATGGCATCACTGGCTGACGATGTGCTGTTTGTTACGTTTAATGGATTATCAAAAAACTACCGTTCTTGCGGCTATCGTTCAGGTTGGATGATTATTTCTGGCGATAAAGAATATGCTTCCGATTATATTGAAGGCTTGAATATGCTGGCTTCCATGCGCTTGTGCAGTAATGTACCAGGTCAATTGGCGATACAAACTGCATTAGGTGGCTATCACAGTATTGATGAATTAGTCGCGCCGAATGGACGATTATGTAAGCAACGTGATTTAGCGTACAGCATGCTGACAGCGATTCCTGGTGTTACCTGTGTGAAACCGCAAGCAGCACTGTACTTATTCCCTAAGTTAGATCCTGAGATTTACCCGATTGAAGATGATCGGCAATTTGTTTTGGAATTGCTGGAAGAGGAAAAAGTATTGTTAGTGCAGGGCACAGGGTTTAACTGGAAAACAGCTGATCATTTCCGCATTGTATTTTTACCGAATATCGATAATTTGACGCTCGCTATGAACCGCATTGCAAGATTCTTAAAAAAATACAGAATGAAACATGGAGCAAAAGATTGAAGCAACTTAATGTAGCAATTATTGGTTTAGGTACGGTAGGTGGTGGCACTTACACGGTATTAAAACGCAATGGTGTGGAAATGGCGCGCCGTACGGGTATTGATATTAAAGTGACGCATGTTGCTGATAGAAACATTGAACGTGCTAATGAGCTGACTAGAGGTGATGTTGAGATTACAGATGATGCTTTTGCGCTAGTGGCTAATCCAGCAATCGAGGTGGTTGTTGAATTGATTGGCGGTATTACTATAGCGAAAGATATCGTATTAAAAGCCATTGAAAATAAAAAACATGTGGTGACTGCTAATAAAGCATTGATTGCGATGCATGGTAATGAAATCTTTTCAGCAGCACAAAAAATGGGCGTTATGGTCGCTTATGAAGCAGCCGTTGCTGGCGGTATTCCTATCATCAAAGCCTTACGTGAAAGCATGGGTGCGAATCGTATCGAGTGGCTTGCGGGTATTATTAATGGCACAACTAACTTCATTTTAACCGAAATGCGTGAAAAAGGCTTAGCCTATCAGGATGTGATTGGCGAAGCGCAACGTTTAGGTTATGCCGAAGCAGACCCAACGTTTGATGTAGAGGGCATTGATGCTGCGCATAAGTTGGTGATTATGTCTGCAATCGCTTTTGGCATGCCATTGAAATTTGACGAAATCTATACAGAAGGCATTACCCAATTATCGCAAGTTGATATCAAATATGCAGAAGAGTTAGGCTACATTATTAAGTTGCTTGCCGTGACTAAACGCACTGATAAAGGCGTTGAATTACGCGTACACCCAACTTTGATTCCTGAAAAACGCCTAGTGGCGAATGTGAATGGCGCAATGAATGCCGTTCTGGTGCAGGGCGATGCGGTTGGACCAACACTTTACTACGGCGCAGGTGCTGGCGCTGAACCTACCGCCAGTGCGGTGATTGCCGATCTCATTGATATTGCACGATTAAAAAATACTAACGACATTCAACGTGCCCCAGCATTAGGTTATCAAGCGGATCAAGTGCAAGATTTAACGGTATTACCAATTGCAGAAATTACCAGTGCTTATTACCTACGCATGCATGCAACGGATAAGCCCGGTGTGATTGCCGCCGTGACGAAAATCTTAGCGGATAAAGCGATTTCAATCGATGCCATGATGCAACCGGCAGCCACAACTGTGGCTGACATTGTGTTACTGACACATGAAACGGTAGAGAAGAATATGGATGCTGCGATTGCTGAAATCGAAGCGCTGTCGGCTGTGGAAGGAAAACTTGTGAAATTGCGTATGGAGTCGTTAGGTTAAGTATGAAATATTTAAGTACACGCGGACATTCTCCCGCTTTAAGTTTTAGTGATGTATTGCTCGGTGGTTTAGCCCCTGATGGCGGCTTATATTTACCAGAAAAATACCCGCAATTTGACGATGCCGATTTAACGGCGATGCGCGAGATGAACTATCGTGATTTAGCCTTTGCGATTTTGTCACGCTTGATTGCAGACAGTGATATCCCTGCCGATGATTTGCGCGGCATTATCAATAAAACCTATACCGCAGAGGTTTATAGTTTTACTCGCAAAGAGCAAGATGCGGAAGACATCACGCCGACTGTTAAGTTAGAAGACGACCTATATTTGCTTTCACTTTCTAATGGTCCAACACTCGCTTTTAAAGATATGGCCATGCAGTTATTAGGTAATTTGTTTGAGTATGTACTGGATAAAAAGGGTGAAACCACCAATATTCTAGGTGCGACTTCTGGCGATACTGGCCCTGCGGCTGAGTACGCGATGCGTGGCAAAAAAGGCGTTAGCGTCTTTATGTTATCGCCACATGAAAAAATGAGTCGTTTCCAAACTGCACAAATGTTCAGTTTGCAAGATGATAATATCCATAACATTGCGGTGAAAGGTGTGTTTGATGATTGCCAAGACATGGTCAAAGCCGTTTCTAAAGATGCGGCATTTAAGGCCAAATACAAAATTGGCGCAGTGAACTCTATTAACTGGGGCCGCATTGTGGCACAAGTGATTTACTACTTCAAAGGCTACTTCGCTGTTACCGAAACCAATGAGCAAAAAGTCGATTTTACCGTGCCATCAGGCAACTTTGGTAACGTCTGTGCAGGCCATATTGCGCGCATGATGGGCTTGCCAATTAATAAGCTGGTGGTCGCCACTAATGAGAATGACGTCTTAGACGAGTTCTTTAAAACAGGGGCTTATCGCCCACGTGGTTCAGCTAACACTTTGCATACCTCTAGCCCTTCAATGGACATTAGTAAAGCGTCAAATTTTGAACGTTTCATTTATGATTTGCTCGATCAAAATGGCGACAAAGTCCGTGACCTTTGGTCAGGTATAGATCAGGGTGGTGCTTTTAATGTGAAAACATTATTGACTAAAGTACGAGGCTTTGGTCTTGTTTCTGGCAGAAGTAATCACGAAGCGCGCATGCAAACGATACGCGCCACTAACGCCAAATATGGCGTTATTATCGACACACATACCGCTGATGGCCTTAAAGTGGCGCTAGAGCATCGTCAGAAGGGTACGCCGATGGTGGTGCTAGAAACGGCGCTAGCGGCTAAATTTGAAGATGCCTTAGTGGAAGCCTTGGGTGATGTGCCACCAAGACCAGAAAGCTTAAACGGTATTGAAGGCTTACCGCAAAAATTTACAGTGATGGAAGCAGGCGCACAAAACATTAAAGACTTTATTGCTAAAGCCATTGATTAAAACCGCTGGTTAAAACGATTGGCTAAAGCAGGAATTCAACACTGATGAAACAATATTTAGACTTAAGTAAACGTATCGTTAACGAAGGTGTTTGGGTTGAAAATGAACGTACAGGCAAGAAATGCCTGACTGTCATTAATGCGGATTTAACCTATCATGTGGATGATAATCAATTTCCTTTAGTCACTACCCGTAAAAGTTATTTCAAATCAGCTATTGCTGAAATGATTGGATATTTGCGCGGTTATGATAATGCGGCAGACTTCAGAAAGCTCGGCACCAAAACATGGGATGCCAATGCTAACCTCAATCAAGCTTGGCTAGATAACAGCTACAGAAAAGGCGAAGATGACTGCGGATTTATTTACGGTAAAGTTGCTCGTAATTTTCCTAAGCCAGATGGCGGTAGCATCGACTTGCTTAATAAAATTGTTGATGACTTAAAAAAGGGTATAGACGATAGGGGGGAAATCCTCACCTTTTACCACCCAGGAGTTTTGCACATGGGCTGCTTGAGGCCATGTATGTATAGCCATCATTTCTCTTTGCTCGGTGATACGCTCTATCTGAACAGCACACAAAGAAGTTGTGACGTACCGCTAGGCTTGAATTTCAATATGGTACAAGTCTATTTCTTACTGGCGATTATGGCGCAAATTACGGGCAAAAAACCAGGCAAAGCCTATCATAAACTAGTCAATGCACACATCTACGAAGATCAATTAGACTCGATGCAAAATGTACAGCTTAAACGTGAGCCGTATGAAGCACCACAACTGATCATCAACCCTGATATCAAAAGCCTAGAAGACCTCGAAACATGGGTCACGATAGATGACTTTGAGGTTCAGGGCTATCAATGCCATGAACCGATTGCCTATCCATTCTCTGTTTAATTCACACTATGCTCTAACAAGCAACGTGCATAAAAAAGCCACACCCCTTAATCGGCGATGTGGCTTTTTAATAGACGAAGATGACAGGCTTAAAACCCTTTACTAATCTCCATCCAAGCAATGGTATTGTCAGCATCTTTGGTTAAGTCAGCACGACTACCAGTAGAAGTCGCTGCAGATGCTTTAGCTGCCCATTGATTATTTCCAAACCAATTAACACCCATACCCATACCACTTAAGCTGGCTCTATTATCACCCGTTGCAGCAGCCCAAAGCTTTTTATTCACGCGCACTTGGCCGATATCTGCAAAAGCAATGCCTTGTATTAAGCCATGAAAGTTACCAAGGTTACGACGTAACTCTATCGTACCAAGTACACCGTTATCACCTGAGATGGCGCCTGTATCATAAGCACGCACACTGAAAGGACCACCAAACACCATCTTTTGGGATGAGTCTAAGTTGTCTTCAGCAATTTGCCCGCTGATACTTAACCATAAGCTGGTTTTAGCATTAATCGCTTGCAAGCGATTGAGATTGATATTCCACTTACTAAAGCTGCCATCAGTATTCGCGGTCACGCTATCCGCAATTTCAGCAATCGGATCATCAAACTTCACTTGTCCATTGGTGAACTGAATGCTCATACTATTGGTGCCGCCACCAAATACACCATCACGGAAGTCACCATTCAGTATGCCGCTCCAAGTTTTAACATGACGGTCATTTTTAATAAAAGCCGCATCAACACGATCTTCTAAATCAGCATAGTTATATTTCACTGTACCGTATAGATTATGCTTAGCCGCTCTGATAAATGGATGCCTTAACCACAGGTCACCTGTTTGTGCCTGACCATGTGCTCTTAATGCAGCAATCTCATCACCCAATTCATAATGCAATGCACCATAAGAAGCACCTAAGCGTGTGCCATAACCATTCAGTGCTAAGTTGTAATCAATCAGACCATATTGCATGCGCTTGCCCGTGGTAATCACACTCAAAGAAAGTACATCACCTAACCCTAAAGGGTTGAACACACTCACACTGGCACCAACACGCTCACGGTTAATAAAACGGTTGCCGTAGCCATCTAAAGTCACACGACCAGCGATCATGGGTGTTGGCGTGGCAGATACATTTAAATCCGTGCTACCACCTACTTTACCAGCATTTAAGTTGGCACTGATGTTAGTGCCTGGTAAATCATTCAATAGTAATAAAGTACGCTCTAATGATTCCTGTACAATCGCTTCACCAGCCGTTAGTTGTTTTGCTGTTGATTCGATTAAAGTATCACTTACACGGCTTGTATTCTCGATAGAGACTTCACCAAGACGCGCCTCGATAACTTGTATTTGTACCATGCCATTTTCAATCGATTGTTGCGGAATCACGGCACGGCTTAATGGGTAACCTTCATTACGATAATAATCAGTAATACGATTAGCCAATGCTTTAACTTGTAACAGTGTCTGGCTAGTGCCTTCTGCATCTTTAACTAAATCATGCAAGACCGCAGACTCAAACAAAGTGTTACCTGAGATTCTAATGCTAGAAACACTAAACGGTTTACTATCCACTGCATCTGCTGGGACTTCTCTTTCCAACCCTGTTTCATTACTCGCTGGTTCGGCAGGTAACACAGGTTCCGTTTGTTGCAAGATAATACCCGCATCAGGGGTTTGTACGGCACCAGCTAAAGTTAGTTGGCTATACCCGATGCTGGCATAAGCAAACAATAGGGCTGATAGGATAGGTTTTAGCTTGGTGTTATTTTGCATGGCTCTACTTTGCATGGCTTTATTTTGCATGGTTGGTTTCTCAGTTAATGTTCAATTATTATCTCATAGCGTATAAGCATACGGCTTTATAACGCCCAAAAATGCCCACCACATCAAGTGTGGCGGGCATTTACTTCATTAATACAAGAGCTTATGGTGTGGCGTCTTTATCGCAATCCTTGCCAGAGTCACAATTGCTATAAACAACATCAATCCCGGTTGTTTTGCTTTGTGGGTCATTAATAAAGCCGCCGCCTTCACCTTCTTCGCCACCAGATGCTGTTAACGGATTGTTAGCATCAATCAACGTGACTTGTGTTTGTGCTGGCGGTGCTGTGCCTGCTGGTAATAAGCTAATCGCTATTGTTCTAAGCGCACTTGAAGGAGAAGCCGCGACATTGGAAATGGTTAACACACCGCCTGCGATGTCATAACCTTGCTGGCTAGAATATAATATACCGCTTGTTAACCCTTGGACTAGGCTAGCGTCAGTGCCATCTGGTAGAACAATGCTTTGTGTGGTGCCATCGTAGGTGGTTATACCCGTTAAATCTAGCTGGGTCATAAAGCTACGTAATAGCGGTGAGGTATCACCTTCATAGATGCGCCATTTTTTACCATCACCACCAACGGATGAAATATCCCAGTTAGTAAAGGTGGCTTCTTGTTGCATCTCAGTTGTCGTTTTACCTGTGATCCCAAGTTCACCACCTGTACCGACACTGTTGGTTAGTCTAGAGGTGGTTGTGTTCCAGAAACTGTCAGATACAGTGCCAGAACGTCTACCCAATAATCCACCAACATATTTATCGCCATCCACATCACCTGTGGCATAGCTATTGGTGATATCACTGTTATCTGCGTAGCCAACTAATCCACCAACATATTCATCGCCATCCACATCACCTGTGGCATAGCTATTGGTGATATTACTGTTATATGCGCGGCCAACTAATCCACCGACACTAATATTCGTCCCTGTTACAGGGCCTGTTGCATAGCTATCCGTAATAGCACCTTTTTTGGAAATACCGACTAAGCCACCAACGTTAGCACCACCGTTTACGATGCCAGTCGCATAGCTTTTATCAATATCGCCGCCGTTGCTACTATCAAACCCATTATCGCCAACTAACCCACCAACGCGGCTAGAGCCAACAATAGAGCCAGTCACCACTGATTCAGAATAGCTGTTGCTAATGCTCGTTACAAGGTTATACCCAACTAGACCGCCGACACGGTAATGCCCATTGACCGAACCTATTGCGTAACTATCTGAGATAGAGCCACCGTTAGATTGACCAACTAAGCCACCAGTGCCCTTAGCCATGCCATCGCCACTCACTGTGACTTTTCCTGTCGCATAGCTCTTATTGATAGCGCTGCTTAAATTATCGGCTATTAGCCCACCAGTTGACACATTGGCAGTGGTAAGGTTTGTCAATGTTGTGACATCGCCTGTCGCATAAGTGTCGCTAATCTGGCTATTATTGTTATATCCCACCAGCCCACCGGCCTTAGTATAGCCACCAATGTTGTAAGTTGCTTTTGTAATCGCTTGGACAGCACCGGTAGTAGCATAGCTCTGACTAATATTAGTGTCTATGTTAGAGCCTACAAGTCCACCAGCATTCGTATAGGCATAATGAACGGCATCAGATTCAGCCGTTACACTGCCTGTGGCATAACTGTTGGTGATGGTGCTACTTTTTTCAGCCATTCCTACCAGCCCACCAGCAGATGAAGCAACTGCAATGCCACTGGTAGTCGTTGTGAAAGAAGCAGTTACACTGCCAGAAGCATGGCTATTGCTGATGGCGCTACTGTTGCTGATTCCAACCAACCCACCCGCTCTACAGTAAGGGCCAGCGGCCAATACGGCGGTGGTTTCTGAATAACTATCGCTAATCGTATTGCTACTACTATAACCAATTACCCCACCTGCAACAGCTCTAAAGTGAGCAGTATTAGGTTGGCGAGCATTTGTTTCTACAGTGCTATTCTTGACATAGCTGTGATGAATGGTTGAGCTGTAAACACTACCACCTAGGCCGCCAGTGTACTTGCCGCCGATTATATTGGCATCAATTAAGCCAACATTTTTAAGCATGGCACCATTGGCGGCGCCAAAAAGACCGATGTCATCGCCGGTTCGATTAATGGTGAGTTTCGTAATGGTATGATTTAAACCATCAAAGACTCCTGTGAATTCTTGTCCGGAGCCATCGCCGCCGAGTGGTTTAAAGCCTGCACTCGAATTCCAACCGCTGGTGTCGCTAGCGTTGATATCAGCACCCAGCACGTAGTTACCTGACAGATTGCCATTAATACCTTGTAAGGTAGTACCTGTTAAACTGCCTGCTGTGCCTAATTGGGTAATCACTATGTATTCGGTGGCTACCAATAATGCGTCATTGCCTAGAAGTGTGGAGAAATTATCCCCTGCATGCAAATTGACTTGCGCACCATTATTAATGTGATAGTCAGACGTATTGCCTGCTGCTGGACTGGCTTGGCCGTACTCTAACTTGAGTTTCGCTGTTGCCCCTGCCGCGCTAATGCTTTGATTAATATTAATGTTTTTATGCGCTGTAAGGGTTAGGTTGTTATCGCTGGCCCAACTCACTGCACCATTAACATTAATATCACCATCCTCAGTGCCGATGGCTAATGTTTGTATCTGTACATTAGTGCCACCTAGCTGCGTTGATAAAGTCGTCGCACCAATACTGCTTGTTGAGCTTAGACCCGTACCAGCTTCAATATTAAAGTCAGTCGGGTCAATCAACCATGTCCCTGTTTCACCATTCTCAGCTTGTGTAGTGACTTTAGTGCCTTCTGCAATTTGTACATACGCCGCACTGGTTTCAATAAAGCCGCCATTGCCTTGTGCTGCACTGGCATCTAAGGTGCCAGCGACATTCGTTGTACCAGCGGTCATGCCGCCCATTAGGATAATCTTACCGTCTTGGTTCTGTACTGTTTGCGCTTCAATTACACCCGTACTATTCACTGTACTGGCTAAGATGCTGTCTTTCGCACCTGCGCTCATGAACACTAAGCCACCATCAGCTTTTACCAGTTGATTGTTTGCTGCTAAGTTATTTAGCGTGCTTTCATTAACGGTTAAACCTAATAGCTTATTACCATTAAACTGCAAGCTCACTTTACTACCAGCACCCAGTGCAACAGTCCCCATTTGTGCCGTAATCACACCTTCGTTAATCACTTTATTACCCAGCATGGCCACATAACCACCATTGGCTGCAGTAATGTTACCTTGGTTAATCACACTACCCGTACCGCCATCACCAAAC
>JBLIIL010000009.1:0-52121 GCA_047634755.1 Methylophilaceae bacterium | reverse complement strand
CAATCAGCAACTCTGCTGCACGATACATATCATCGAAATAGTTAGAGGCAAAATACAGGTTGTTCTCATCCTGATTTGGACCATTTTTATCCCAGCTAAAACCTAACCAGATCACCATTTCAGTGATGCTGTCGACGTATTCTTGGCTTTCTTTTTCTGGGTTGGTATCGTCAAAACGTAGATGACAAACACCATCGTAATCGTTGGCTAGACCAAAGTTAATGAAGATACTTTTGGCATGCCCAATGTGTAAGTAACCATTTGGCTCAGGCGGAAAGCGGGTGCGAATTTTCGCGATATCGACTTGTCCTGCTTCTTGATGCGCTGCATCACCTGGGCTACCTGCCCATTTCTTTTCAGAAAATTTATTGGCCGCTAATTCACGCTGGATAATGCCGCGAACAAAGTTAGAGGCAGGAGGTAGTGGTGCTTTTTGTTTTGCCATGTTGTTTTGCCATGTTGCTTTTACAATTGAGTTAGGCGTATTTTACACTAGCTAGGCAGTGCTGGCGCTAGCCTATGATAAACTTAGTCGGCTCATGAATACCTTAACCTTTCCTATTTTACGTCTGCTCGCCGATGGGCAATTTCACTCTGGTGAAACCTTTGCCACGCAGTTTGGCGTGACGCGTGCAACCATCTGGAATGCAGTGCAATACGCACAGCGTTTGGGTGTTGAAGTGTTTAGCGTTCGCGGGCGTGGTTACAAGTTGCCGAAGCCGATTGATTGGTTAGATAAAGAGGCCGTATTGCAAGCGATTGGCGCAGAGCGTGAATGGTTTCAAGTGGAAGTTCTCGATGAAGTAGCTTCAACCAATACTTATTTAATGCAAGCGGCGGCTAAAGGCGCGCCACATGTGAGCTGTGCTGTGGCGCATATTCAAACAGGAGGAAGAGGGCGGCGTGGCCGAACGTGGATTTCTCACCTTGGTGCGAGTTTAACATTTTCATTGCTATGGCGATTTGATTGCGGCGCAGCGGCACTTTCAGGTTTGAGTTTAGCCATCGGTGTAGCGCTGATGCGCGCATTGAATGAATTGGATATAAAGTCTGCCAAACTAAAGTGGCCGAATGATGTGTTGGTTGACGGTAAAAAATTGGCTGGTATCTTGATTGATTTGCACGGTGATTTAGATGGGCCTAGTGCTGCAGTAATTGGTGTTGGGATTAACGTTGATTTGCCCAAGCAAGTACTTGAAAGTATCGACCAACCTACCACTGATATTAAACATGCTAGCCATGTCGATGTAAATCATGCGGGTATGAATCAAAGTTTCTTATTAGGCACAGTATTAAAACACCTTGCCGAGGCATTACGCCATTTTGAGCAACATGGCTTTATGGGTGTGCGAGATGAGTGGTTAAGCTACCATGCTTATCATAGCCAGTTAGTCCTCATGTTAATGCCTGATGGGCGCAATGTTGAGGGTGTAGTGACAGGCATAGCTGAAGATGGCATTTTGTTAGTGGAAACAGCGTTAGGCTTGCAGCGTTTTTCCGCAGGTGAAATTTCTTTAAGAAGCATTAATTGAGGATACGTTAAACCAGTATGTTGATTGTGATTGATATAGGCAATACACGCACGAAATGGGCGGCGCTCACAAGTGATGGGCGTTTAAGCGAGATGCAGGTGACGCCTAACAAGACGCTTGCGCAATCAGCATTAAAAAAACAATTGGCAGAAGCTGAAAAAGTGGTCATTGCCAATGTGGCAGGTGATGCCACGATTGGTCAATTGCTCGACGTCATCCCTAAGCATGTGATAGCGACCTTCGTGAAGGCAACAAGTGAAGCTTGTCATGTGATTAATCGTTATGATAGTAAAAAGTTAGGTGTTGATCGTTGGGCAGCCGCTGTTGCTACATGGAATCAATTAAAGCAACCAGCCATTGTGGTGAGTGCGGGCACAGCGATTACCATTGATAGTATTGCTGTTGATTCTCCATTTAAATTGACGTTATTAAATCGCGTTGTATCAAATAAAGGCGTTTATCTTGGGGGCACGATTATGCCAGGCTTACATACGATGCAGCAGGCTTTAAATGACTACACGGCTAACCTTTCATCCGCTGCAAAAGGTGTTGTGAAAACATTTCCGACTAATACAGCCGATGCGATGCAAACAGGGTGTATGAATGCGGCGATGGGGGCGATACTGTTACAGGTTAAGCAATTGGAAAAACATTGTGCTTTTTTGCCTAAAGTAGTGATTACTGGCGGTGATGCGGTTAAAATTGCACATGCGTTAAGAATGCATGTAAAACGTGTTGTGATTGCTGAGGATTTAGTACTACAAGGCTTAGCATTATTGGAGAAAGAACAAGAATGAGAACGTTTATATTGTTATTAGTGTTGATGAATGTTGCACTGTTCACTTATTTTAATATGCATAAGGTGCTGCCTAAAAAAGGGCTCACCTATAAAGAGCTCAACCCAGAAAAGTTAAAGTTATTGATGGATGAGGATTTTGGTGGCCTTGAGAAAAAGAAATTATCAGCTAGACCATTGAATTATTGTTATAAATGGGGTGGCTTTACGGACGCTAATTTAACGGCGGCTCAAGAGGTGATGGTGCGTCTAGGCTTAGAGGCTGACGTGGTGCAAGAAAGCGGTGTTAAGCAAGAGAGACGTTTCTGGATTTACTATCCGCCACTAGCTACGCCTGGGAAAGCACAAGCCAAGGTAGAGGAGATTAAAAAGTTAGGTGTGGATGAGTTATATATTGTGCAAGATTCAAAATGGCGCAATGCAATATCATTCGGCTTGTTTAGTGAAGAGCCATTAGCCAATAACTTATTAAAAAACTTGAGAGCTAAAGGCGTCAACCATGCAGTGAAGTTACTACGTATTCAAGGTAATGCAACCAGTAGTTTGGTGGCTAAATCAGTTAGCGCAGAATCTGCTGTAGAGCTGTATAAAATTCGACCTGAGTTTGTTGGGTCTGAAGTCACGCCAGTTGCTTGTCGTTAAAACGAATGTTTATGAGCTAAAATAGCGCAATAAAAAAGCCAGCTAATTGCTGGCTTTTTTATTGCTTATATTGAACTACATCTTGATTTTTAAACAATCCTTAGCGTTTCTTCGGCGGCATCATATCGGTAATCGTGCCTTCTTTCAGCTCTGCGGCAAAGCAGATGGTTTCTGAAAGGGTAGGGTGCGCATGAATCGTTAAGCCTAAATCATGTGCATCAGCGCCCATTTCGATTGCCAAGCAAGCTTCAGCCAGTAATTCACCTGCATTCACGCCAACAATACCTGCACCAATCAAACGATGTGTTGTTTTATCGAAGATAAGTTTAGTCACGCCTTCTGTCCGTGAAACTGCAATTGCACGACCACTCGCAGCCCAAGGGAATGAAGCTTTATCTACATCCATGCCTTTTTCTTTAGCTTCAGTTTCGGTCACACCAACCCATGCGATTTCAGGATCGGTATAAGCCACGCTAGGAATCACATTAGCCACAAATTCTACTTTATGGCCTGCAATCACTTCGGCGGACACTTTTGCTTCGTGTGTGGCTTTATGCGCGAGCATTGGTTGGCCGACAATGTCGCCAATCGCAAAGATGTGCGGTACGTTGGTTCGCTGTTGTTTGTCTACGTCAATAAAGCCGTAGTCATTAACAGCGACGCCAGCATTTTCTGCACCAATGTTTTTACCATTAGGACGACGTCCAATTGAAATCAATACGCGGTCATAGACGAGGGTGTCTTCAGGTGCATTTTCGCCTTCAAAATTGACATGAATGCCATCTTTTTTTGCTGCCATGTTAGCCACTTTAGTTGAAAGCATAATGCTTTCAAACCGCTTGCTCATGCGTTTTTGTAATGGCCGAACTAAGTCACGGTCGCAACCAGTGACCAAGCTATCCATAAATTCAACAACACTCACTTTAGTACCCATAGCATCGTAAACCGTCCCCAATTCTAGGCCGATAATACCGCCACCGATGACCAACATACTTTTTGGAATGTCTTCTAGTGCTAATGCACCAGTCGAGTCCATGACGCGTGGGTCATTCGCTGTGGCTTCATCTAAGCCAGGGAATTTAGTCGCTTGTGAACCTGCTGCGATAATTGCATTTTCAAAACCGATTTTAGTGGTCTTGTCATCTTCTACAGTCACAGTTATTTGATTAGCACCAGTAAATCTACCAACGCCATTCACAACCGTCACACCACGGCCTTTAGCCATTTGCGCTAAACCGCCAGTGAGTTTGCCAACCACATCATCTGACTTCCATTTACGGAGCTTGTCTAAATCAATATTCGGTTTGCCGAAGTTTAAGCCGTGCGCTTCAGTCTCTTCAGCTTCTGTAATCACTTTAGCAGTGTGTAATAAGGCTTTTGATGGAATACAGCCTACGTTTAAGCAAACGCCGCCTAGTGTGGAATAGCGTTCAATTAAGACTACTTTTAAACCTAGGTCAGCTGCGCGGAAGGCTGCTGTGTAACCACCAGGGCCTGAACCTAAAACGACGACTTGTGTGTCGATTTCATTATTTCCTGTTGGCGTTGCAGTGGTTGGTGCTGACGCAGCAGCAGGAGCCTCTTTAGTAGGTTCTGCTTTTGGCGCTTCAGCTTTGGCTGGTTCCTCTCCAGCGTTTGCCGCGGCTTCAATCATTAATAGCACATTGCCTTGGGAAATTTTATCGCCAAGGCTGACTTTGACCTCTTTCACAACGCCTGCGTGTGAAGAAGGAATATCCATAGAGGCTTTGTCAGACTCAACCGTGACTAGTGAGTCATCGACTTCAATGCTGTCGCCAACGTTCACTAAGACTTCAATCACGTCTACTGAATCAAAATCGCCAATATCAGGCACTAGTACTTCTATTAAATTACTCATATTCAATAATCCTGTTACAACAACAAACGACGTACATCGGAAAGCATCATGCGCATATGGCTAGTAAAGCGAGCGCCATCAGCGCCATCAACCACACGGTGGTCGTAAGACAGTGACATTGGCAACATCAAGCGTGGCTCGAACTCACCTGTTGCTTTGTTGTAGATGGGTTTCATGCTGGCACGCGATACACCTAGAATGCTGACTTCTGGGCAGTTAATGATTGGTGTAAATTGCGTTCCGCCGATACCACCAAGGCTAGAAATGGTAAAGCAGCCGCCTTGCATCTCTTCTACTTTTAATTTACGTTCACGCGCTTTGCCAGACAGGTCCATTAACTCGGCTGCAATGGCGAGCACGTCTTTATTTTGTACATCTTTTACCACTGGCACGACTAAGCCGTCTGGTGTGTCACATGCAAAACCGACGTTGTAGTAGTTTTTCATGATTAACGTATCACCATCAGCCGAGAGTGATGCGTTGAAGTTTGGGTAGGCTTTTAGTGCATTCACTGATGCTTTGATTAAGAAAGCTAATAATGTGAGTTTGACGCCACGTTTTTCAGCTTCCGCTTTCATGTCTTTACGGAATGCTTCTAAATCCGTAATGTCTGCATCATCAAACTGCGTAACGTGTGGTGCTGTTACCCAGTTGCGGTGCAAGTTTGCCCCTGATAATTTTTTAATACGTGAAAGCGGTTTTGTTTCAATATCACCAAACTTAGTGAAGTCAATCACTGGCATGGCTAACGTACTTAATGCATTACCACCTGAAGCCATGCTGTCAGAACGTGGTTTAGCAAGCTCGCCCTTGACAAAGTTTTGCACATCGCTTTGAATGATACGGTTCTTCTTACCTGAACCCCGAACCAATTTAAGGTCAACACCTAACTCGCGGGCAAACTTGCGAATCGATGGACTCGCATGTGATTTCACTTCTCGATTAGTATCGATATGTGCGCCTACCGGAGCAGGTTTAGCTTCTGGTTGTACTTGTTTTGGTGGCTCTGGCGCAGGGCGTGTTGGCTCTGGAATAGCAACTTTTGGTGCTTCCTCTTTCACTGGTTCTGCTGCCTTAGTGGGCGCTTCTGCTGGCGCAGCTTCAGTCGAGGTATCCACTTCAAGTGTAATCAGCAAATGACCTTCTGCAATTTGGTCGCCTACTTTTACTTTTACTTCTTTTACAACACCTGCTTCAGAAGCGGGAATGTCCATAGAAGCTTTGTCAGACTCAACTGTCACTAGTGAGTCATCAACGGCAATGGTATCGCCAGGGGAGACTAGAACATCAATAATATCGACAGAATCAAAATCGCCGATATCAGGTACTAAAATATCATTTACACTCATTTATTTACTCCGAACCAGTGATTAAATCGTTGCTGGGTTTGGTTTGTTTGGATTAAGCTTGTATTTTTTCACTGCTTCAGCCAGTTTAGCCGCTGGCACTTTACCTTCATCACTTAATGCAGTTAAGGCAGTCAGCACGATGTAGTTTCTATCGATTTCGAAGAAGTCACGCAGTGCTTCACGACTGTCTGAACGACCGTAACCATCAGTGCCTAGTGCAACAAATTTATTCAGCACAAAGCGTTGAATTTGCTCAGCGAAGCTTCTCATATAGTCAGTAGAAACAATCACTGGACCTTCAGCATCTTTCAAGCACTCTGCAACATAACTTACACGTTTCTTTTTGCCTGGATTCAATAGATTCCAGCGTTCACAATCGATGCCTTCTCGACGTAGCTCTGTAAAGCTCGGTACGCTCCAAACATCAGCAGAGATACCCCAATCTTTGTCCAGCATTTCAGCAGCAGCAATCACTTCACGCAAAATCACACCGCTACCCATCAGCTGTACTTTTTCACCTTTGGCTTTAGATTTTCTAAAGCTGTACATGCCTTTAAGGATGCCCTCTTCAGCGCCTTTAGGCATTTCTGGGTGGCTGTAGTTTTCATTCATCAAGGTTATGTAGTAATACACATCCTCTTGATTTTGATTCATGCGGCGTAAGCCTTCTTGAATGATAACGGTCAATTCGTAAGAAAACGTAGGGTCGTATGAAACACAATTAGGAATCATCGCTGACATCAAGTGGCTATGGCCATCTTCATGTTGCAAGCCTTCACCGTTCAGTGTTGTTCTACCAGCAGTCGCGCCGAGTAAGAAACCACGAGCACGGCTATCGCCAGCTGCCCATGCAAAGTCACCAATACGTTGGAAGCCAAACATTGAATAGTAGATGTAGAACGGAATCATTTGCGTACCAGTGACGCTATATGACGTTGCCGCAGCCATCCAGCTAGAGAATGCACCAGCTTCGTTAATACCTTCTTCTAGAATCTGACCCGTCTTCATTTCTTTGTAATACATCATTTGGTCAGAATCTTGTGGCTCATACAATTGGCCGATAGAAGAGTAGATACCCAATTGGCGGAACATACCTTCCATACCAAAAGTACGTGCTTCATCTGGCACGATAGGCACGACATATTTGCCGACTTCTTTATCGCGTAATAATGTAGAAAGGATACGCACGAATGCCATCGTGGTTGAAATCTCACGATCCCCTGTTGCTTTCATGGTGCTCTCGAAAGCAGCTAGTTTCGGTACAGTTAATTCGTTACCTTTTCTTCTACGTGCTGGTACATGACCACCCATGGCAGCGTTACGCTCAGTCATGTATTTCATTTCTGGGCTGTCTGCATCTGGTTTGTAGTAAGAAAGCTTTTCTACTTGCTCATCTGTTAATGGTAAGTCAAAGCGATCACGGAATTTTTTCAGTGATTCGATATCCATACTCTTCTGTTGGTGAGTCGTGTTTTGACCTTCACCCGCATCGCCCATGCCGTAACCTTTAATGGTTTTTGCTAAAATAACCGTTGGCTGACCTTTGTGGTTCACCGCAGAGTTGTACGCTGCATAAACTTTGTGAGGATCATGGCCGCCACGGTTTAAACGCCAGATGTCATCATCAGACATCGCTGCGACCATTTCTTTTAGTTCTGGGTATTTACCAAAGAAGTGCTCACGTGTGTACGCGCCACCTTTTTGTTTAAAGTTCTGATACTCGCCATCCACACACTCAAGCATGCGCTTTTTCAGCAAGCCATCTTTGTCCATGGCTAGTAATGGATCCCAATAAGAACCCCAAACCACTTTTAATGCATTCCAACCAGCACCGCGGAAGTTTGATTCTAGTTCTTGGATGATTTTACCGTTACCACGCACAGGGCCATCAAGGCGCTGTAAGTTACAGTTAATCACGAAAATAAGGTTATCTAAGTTTTCACGAGCCGCTAAAGAAATCGCGCCTTGTGACTCAGGCTCATCCATCTCTCCATCACCACAGAATACCCAAACTTTACGATCGCTAGTGTCAGCAATGCCGCGGTCGTGTAGATATTTCAAGAACCGTGCTTGGTAAATGCCAGCTAAAGGGCCAATACCCATTGAGACCGTTGGGAACTGCCAGAAATCAGGCATTAACCATGGGTGAGGGTAGCTCGATAAGCCGTTGCCGCCCGTTTCTTGACGGAAGTTATCCATTTGTTCTTCGGTAAAGCGGCCTTCTAAGAAAGCACGTGCGTAAACGCCCGGTGAAGAGTGACCTTGGAAGTAAATGCAATCGCCGCCAAAGTCTTCATTCGCTGCGCGGAAAAAGTGATTGAAACCAACATCATATAAAGTTGCCGCTGATTGGAAGCTAGCAATATGACCACCAACACCTGGTGATTTTTCGTTAGCACGTAGCACAGTCATAATCGAATTCCAGCGAATGAGTGCACGAATACGGCGTTCCATACCAGAGTTGCCTGGCATCTTCGCTTGTAAATGAGTAGGAATGGTGTTGACGTAAGCGGTTGTCGCGTTATAAGGCAAACTAGTGCCTGAACGTCGCGCTTGATCAATCATCGACTCTAACAAGAAGTGGGCGCGCTCTGGGCCTTCGTTCTCAATAACAGAGGATAGGGCGTCTAGCCATTCTTGGGTTTCTTGTGGGTCTGTTTCAGTCAAGCCCGTTTGTGAGTTTGTTGCCATGCTTTGAGGTTTCTCCGTGTTGCAGTAGTGCGCTTATTATCTTTTTGAGATGCAGCACAACTAAACGTGAATAGAGTTGAACTTATAAAGGTGACAGTTTCGCTTTATTCAGCTTTTTGGTCAAGTTAAAACATGGTCACGTATGCGTTATAAACCAAATCGGAAGAAGTGGACTGGTGAGGATTGTGTTGGCTTTTTTTATTGGTAGCTAAGTTACCTTATAATCAATTAAATTTCCGCTAAGTGATGTTAATGACATTAATTGATGCTATTTTAATGTATATTTTCTGCGGGAGGTGTCTTAGCTTGCTATGCTGATTGCTACGTGGATGGCTTTAACGAGGCAGAGTAGTGAAAACACTTTTTCGCTTATCTGTTTTGGTATCTTGTTTGTTAGCACTTCAGTTGCAACTAACATGGTTAACGTTTTTCCTGCGGCAAAAGGGATGGCGATATGCCAATTCATCGTATTAGCGTGTATATGGCTGCTTATACTACTTGCGCTGATTAAGGCAATGGTTGCGAGTTTTGTAGCAACTACTGTTGGACTGAAGTTACTGACTTTGTTTAAGCTGGGCACGATGACGAAGCCGCCACCAACCCCTAGTAATCCAGATAAAAATCCTGCGATAGCACCTGTGTAGATGAGTCGTTTGGTGCAAGAGGCTGTCCAGAATAATTGAGAAGTGGCAGGGTTAACCATGCAAGCGGTTGGAGATGAATGACTATTGTCTATCCTGTGTTGTCTCGCTTGATGCCAACTGAGTATGCCAATAAAAATGCAAAATGCCTACAAGGCCAATACTTAATAATTAGTTTGGGGTATTTACGCTAAATTAACGCCCAATGGTGCCAGTAGTATGCCAATGGACGCAACTAATATGGTGGTTTTATAGCGTACGATTCCTTTGTGCAGGCCTTGTAATGCGCCGATGCTGGAGGCTGTAAAAACGGCGAACAGGGCAATCGGCGCGGCTTGATATACACTAAGGTCAAAGGCAAAAACGAGGAGGGGGATGGATGATGTGGCGTCACCAGCCCCTGTTAGGGCCAAGGCCAAGCCGATGAGCAGGCCTAGACAAGCGCAAATGTTTTCTATTTCTTGCATGTGGTTTTTTTTGTTATTTAGCTGTTAATTTTCGACACAGTTTCGTTATCAAGCATTTGTTTTTAAGAAAATAACTTAGTTTACTCATTAGCCAGTTTTGTTTGTTAGTGCTTGCGTTCGGATTGATGGTCTGTTGAACTGATTTATGCAAGCTCGTTGCACGCATACCAGACTTGCAGAAGCCTAGTATAGGCGTTGGCGTATCTGCGACAAAGTTAGCACATGCTTCAATATCGGTTGGTTGGATGTTATTGGGTACAACAGGAATATGGACGTAATGTAGGCCTGCTTTTTCTGCCGCTAATTGAATGCTGCTGCTTAAAGGCTGGTCGCTACCGCCTTCGTTATCTGGGCGTGCATTAATCACGGCTTTAAAACCCAATGCTGCGATTTCTGCCATATCTTCAGGGCTAATTTGTGGTGTGCTACTGAATGATTCCGAATGTTTGGTAATGGTGAAAGTCATGTTATTTCCTTCTATTGGTTGAGTTTGCAAAGTTGCTCAGCCATTACATTGATAAAGGCGAGCGCAGGTTTGCTCGTGACGCTGTAGTAAATATTTTTACCTTCGCGTCTGGTTTCTACGACTTTGTATTCGCGTAATACGGTTAATTGTTTAGAGAGTGTTGGTTGTTGAATGCCTGTGAGAACATCTAACTCACCAACAGATTTTTTCCCTTGAGATAACTGGCAGAGCAATAAGAGCCTGTCGGGGTTTGCCAGAACCTTCATCAAAGCAGTGGCTAAATCTGCGGACTCACAGAGCACTTCAATATTGTTTGGTTTTGTCATTAGCGGCACAAATAAATAATTTACATACTTAATAATATAATTCAACCGATATTTTAATGAATAGCAGGAGATGACTATGTTTAAGCAATTATATGATGCAATTTCTTCCACTTTAACGTATGTGTTAATTGATGATGAGAGTAGGTAAGCGGTCATTGTCGACCCTGTTGATCATCACCTTGATGATTACATTAAATTAAATAAGTAACTGAAGATTCAATCTAAATATGCTTTAGAAACACATGTGCATGCAGATCATATTACTGCGAGTAGGCAATTAAGAAAAGCATTAGGCGTACAAACGGCTGTTAGTGAGCAATGTGGGGCTGATAGTACTGACTGGTAACTTAACGATGGTGATAAGATCATATTTTGGTAAGAGGGTATTAAGGTGATTGCAACGCCTGGGCATACCGCAGGCAGTTTGTCATATTGATGGCAAGATAAATTGTTCACAGGCGTTGCTTTGTTAATCAACGGTTGCGGTCGAACCGATTTTCAGGGTGGTGATGCAGGTGTTTTGTTTGACAGTATTACACAGCGTATTTTACATTACCTAGTGAGACATTGATTTACCCAGGAGATGACTACCAAGGACGGAGGGTGAGTAATGTTGCACAAGATGAAGTTGATTAATTCAAGTTTAGCCAAAAAATCACGCGAGGGGTTTATAGCGACGATAGCAGCGCTGAATTTACCTAACCCAAAAATGATTGATGTGGCTGTACCAGCGAATCTCAAATGTGGTGTTGATGAGACAACGGCTTTGCAGGGTTAATGTCGCGTTATAGATTTTAGCGTTACAATTGTTTCAAGGCTAAAAACAAACGTATTTAAATGCGTAAAAAAATTTATAAAGCTTAATATTGAGAGGGTCAGAGATGCAACCGAAAGTAAAAGACTTGGATTGGCTAAGTGCCTTTCCTGATTTGGCTGGGCTAGAAAATACTGCCAAGGCATTGCTCTTAAATAACGCACGGATTGTCGAAGCGTCAGTTGGTACGGTTGGCTATCGAGAGGGAGGCTCTTGTGGCGCTTACGTCATGCGCCTAGCAGGACAGTCGCGCGTATTTAAAATGTCAGCCAGTGGCCGTGAGATTTTGCTCTACCGCGTGAATGCAGGTGAAACCTGTGTGATTACCACGACTTGTTTATTGGGCAATAGTGAATATCCAGCCTCTACGGTGGTAGAGGAGGCAATTAAAGATGTGATTGTTCCTTCTGCTGCGTTTAATCAACTGATGATTGATTCGAAAGTGTTCCGTACTTTTGTGATGACGAATTACGGAGCATTAATTAGCGATTTGATTGTATTGTTAGATGAAGTCGCCTTTCATAGCATTGATGCCAGATTAGCGAAATTATTATTAGAGGCTGGTTCTGACAGGGTGCAACGGACGCATCAACAAATTGCTGATGAATTGGGGACAGCACGCGAAGTGGTAAGCCGACAAGTGAAGCGTTTGGAACAAAAAAAGTGGGTTGCGCTAGGTCGCGGTCAAGTGGACATACTGGACCGCGCCGCTTTAACGCAATTGGCTAAAAGCTAGCAACTGATATTTGGTTGCATTGCTTTTATTTACATCGTACAGCCAGGCCCTTTTGGGTCTGTGCTATTGGTGCTTACTTTCACAGCTTCAGCTTGTTCAGCACTAACAACGCAGTTGTTGCATTGGCCTTTTACGTTGTTAAAGCCTTTGACTGAACTTAAGCCTTTTGCTTCTTTAAAGTTGGCATTGTCCACATCGGCATCAGTTAAATCAGCGCCTGTTAAATCTGCACCAGTTAAGTCAGCAGAAACCAAATCTGCACGGTATAAATTCGTATTGCGTAAGTTTGCACCACGTAGATTACCAAAGGTAAACGCCGCGATATTTAAATCAGCACCTTCAAAATTCGCACCTTCAAAATTACCGCCAACCGAATCAAACTTCATTTGACCCATCGGCTGGTTGCCAACATCTAAACCAAAGCGACCATTACGTGCATCAATGCCACTCATATCAACTTTGCCTAAAGTGCCAATCACACGGGCGTTAACCATTTTTGCGCCTTTAAAAATCGTTTTGTCAAAAATTGGTTGAAAGATAATTGCATTCGTTAGGTCGGCATTGCTAAAGTCAGCATTTTCAATCCGCGCGAGGTTTAAATAGGCACTACGCAGATTCGCGCCAATCAATTTTGCACCTTTCAGCTCGGCACCAAAGAAACTTACGTTTTGCATATTACAATGGCTTAAATCCATGCCATTAAAAATCAAATAGCCCGCATCGCGGTTGCTTAAATCACAAGCCTTGCTATTAATTTGCGCTAGTGCATCTTCTTGGCTAATTTTGGTACGGGCCACTTCTGATTTGTTTTCGTAAACCGTCTTCGCCTTGCTAATTATCTCATCTTGCTCAAATAAGAAGGCGTCTTTGGATGAATCCAATGCAAAGCAATACTTTTGTCCTTTATACACTTCGTTAATAGAACAATCGGTTTTCTTATATACGCCTTTGGATAGCGCATAAGTACAGTGGTTATCAAAAGCGCCAGGCGTTGATTTTTCAGACTTTACGCTTCCAGTCTCGGCAGTATAAGAAATCGTACTAAATAACAATACAACGATTGTCGCTATGATTTTAAAAGTATGCATGCTAGTTCTCCAGTCAGTCTTAGTGGTAAAACTTACCATCTGATGTAACTTATAATCAAGTATAGGCTTAAAAGGGTGGAATACAATAACTATAGTTACAATGAGGATTGGCTGAAATGATTGTTAATGATAATCATGAATCTAGCTTAATTCATGCAATGCAAGTCAGCTGATGATTAGTTCGGGCGTTAAACCTGTATCTGCAAATGATTAGCAGAAAGAGTCTAAAAAGGAGAAGTAAATGTTTAGTAAAAAATTAAGTCAAACACTATTATTAGGTTTAGTGTTCGCAGGTGCTTCAATGACTACTTCGGCAAGATATGACGCCTATGAAGACCGCGGGCGCGTGATTTCAGTCACACCACAAGTAAAGCGTGTCAATGTGCCTGTGCAAGAGTGCCATACTGAATATGTTCGTGAGAGCTATTATGAAAATAATCAGCGCTCAAGTGGCGGTGGTATTATCGGCGCGATTGCTGGTGGTGTGATTGGTAGTCGTTTCGGCGACGGCAACGGTCGCTTAATCGCAACTGCAGTTGGTGCTGGTTTGGGTGCGGTCATTGGTGATCGACATAGCAATCGCAATAAACAACCACGCCAACATGTGGGGACTCGACCTTTAGAACGCTGTAGTAGTATTGACCGATGGGAAGCCGTGGATCGTGGTTACTTAGTCAACTATGAATACAATGGCCGTCGTTACACCACAAAAACGCTAGACCGTCCGGGTAAATTCATCACGGTTGATGTGTCAGTGCAGCCTCGTGGTTACATCGATAATATTGATTATCAATCTAACAATCACGGTAAAAAACATCACCGTAAACATGAGAGTGGGTCATATCGCCGGCACTTTTAATTAGTTAGTGTTGTATTTAAAAAAGTCTCTTTTAGCGGCTTTTTTATTTTTTGAGATAAATGTAAGTTGGTTGTGTGTATATTTAGAGATGCAGTTTTTCGTCAATCCACTCAATTAAGTTGGTTTCTATGTTTGTATGTATCAAGATTAGATTGCTGGAGGTTTTGTGGTTGAGGTATCCTCCGTGCCTGGATGGAAGTCATTAAGAAAATCTAAAAATACATCAATAATCAAAGAATAAGCTTCTGTTTCGCATGCCTTAAGAATTAATAGTTTAAAGCTGCTGCCAGTATATGCTTCTTCACTATGAAATGTAACGTTAAGATTAATCATATGGGCTGCTAATAATGAAGTCAATAGTACTGTTTGTATCAATACCTGTTCTATAATCCCAGTCTGTGTAATTAATAGGAAACACCATTGTTTAAAGCGATCTATCAAAGACTAAGTGCAGTATTTTCCAAACCTGAAATCAATGCCGCACAGGCCTGGCAGACTGAAGGTGGTGAGGCTGTGCATGCCTTTTGGTTGTTTGCAGCGCCAGTGACGATGCTGCCGGGTCAGGATAGTTTTTATATGGGCGACCCAGCGCCTACTGAGATTTTGCATGAAGAAAGTGTGGCGCTGATGGCTAGTTTAAATCAGCTTTTTTCTGACGATGGCTATCATTTTTATTTGGTGAATCATATCTGGTTTTTGGGTTTGGATGCTGACCCTCAAATCACAACTACGCCTATTGCAGACGTGGTGAATAAAGATGTTGCGCTCTATTTACCACAAGGTGAGGGCGCTTCTGCTTGGAATAAGGCGCAAACTGAAATTCAAATGTTGTTGTTTGCGCACACTGTGAATCAAGCACGCGAGGCACAGGGGCAGCCAATGATTAATAGTTTGTGGTGTTATGGCGTAGGCGCTTCTGAATTAGGAGCTTCTGAATAATGCAAAAAACAATCATACAAAGACAAGTCGATGATGTGGTAGTGACTCGCTTGGTGGCATCAGGTGTATCACCTTTGTTAGCGCGGCTCTATTCGGCGCGAGGTGTAGAAGATGAGGCGGGACTATCCGTTTCATTGACTCAAATTATTCCACCGAGTCAGTTAACCAATAGCACGGCCATGGCGAAGTTGCTAGCTGATGCGATTGCAGAACAAAAGAAAATACTGATCGTCGGTGATTATGATGCCGATGGCGCTACGGCGACGGCAGTAGCAGTTAAAGGTTTGCTGAGTATGGACGCTCAAGTGGATTTTTTGGTACCGAATCGCTTTGAATATGGATATGGGTTAACACCTAAAATTGTGCAGCTGGCAGCAACGATGACGCCTGACGTTATCGTGACAGTCGATAATGGTATTGCTAGTGTTGATGGTGTTGCTGAAGCGAATAGGTTAGGTATGCAAGTCTTCATCACCGATCACCATTTGCCGGGGGATGAAACGCCACGAGCTGCTTGCATTGTGAATCCAAATCAACGAGGTTGTGATTTTGAGAGTAAGAATTTAGCGGGTGTTGGGGTTATGTTTTATGTGTTGCTCGCTTTACGCGCAGAGTTGCGAGAGCGAGGTGCATTTGCTGAAAAGCAGGAACCGAATTTGACTGAATTATTAGATTTGGTCGCATTAGGCACGATCGCAGATTTGGTGAAACTCGATGCAAATAATCGCATCTTGGTTGAGCAAGGTTTACGCCGCATCCGCGCAGGTGCATGTTGCGCAGGCATTAGTGCCTTATTAAAAGTGGCTGGACGCAATCAATCGCAAGTCAACGCACAAGATTTAGGTTTTTATGTCGGGCCTAGACTGAATGCAGCAGGGCGTTTAGACGATATGCGGCTAGGCATTCAATGTTTATTAGCAGGTGAAGCAGAGGCGTTGACCATTGCGCAATCGCTACATGATTTAAACACCGAGCGCCGTAGCATTGAATGCAGTATGCAAGATGAAGCCTTGGGGAGTTTAGACAATATTACGGTTGGCGATCAGTATAGTATTAGCCTATTTAAACCCAGCTGGCATCAAGGTGTGGTCGGTATTTTAGCGTCGCGCATCAAAGAGCAATATCACCGCCCTGTGATTGCATTTGCGAAAGTGGATGATGGCTTGCTCAAAGGATCTGGCCGTTCAATTTCAGGCTTACATTTGCGCGATGCGCTAGACATGGTGACAAAACGCGACCCTAGCTTAATAGTGACGTTTGGCGGTCACGCTATGGCCGCCGGTTTGAGTATTCCACAAGATCGGTTTTTAGCTTTCCAGAAAGCTTTTGAGGAGGTGGTGCGTGAATTGTTAACGCCTGCTGATTTGGAGGCGGTGATTCAAACCGACGGGGGCTTTGAAGCGGAAGAAATGTCTCTACTTAATGCGCAAGCTTTGGCTAAGCAAGTGTGGGGGCAGGGTTTTGCACCACCCTTGTTTAGTGATGAATTCTCTGTGGTTAATCAGCATATTGTCGGCAATAAGCATTTGAAAATTCTGTTAGAAAAACAAGGCAGACGCTTTGATGCGATTTATTTTGGACAAACGGAACCGCTGCCAGAAAAAGTGGAAGTCGCTTACCAGTTGCAAGTGAATATTTATAATGGTGTGCAATCGATTCAATTGCAACTAGTCCATGCTAGTTAGCGCACCAATCTTGGCGTATAAATGTTGACGACTACTATATAATATAGCTTCTACGAATGAAGCCATAAAATATGAATGAAGCTATAAAAAAAACCGCTAAAAAGTTCGTGATTGCCAATTGGAAGATGCATGGCAGCCTCGAACAAAACCATGCTTTGTTAGAATCGTATGTCAACACACTAAATAACCTGAAAGATACTCAGATCGTAGTTTGTGTGCCGTACCCCTATTTGGCGCAGGCGCAAAGCTTATTACAAGAGTCGGGTATTTCTTGGGGTGCGCAGAATTTGGCTAAGAATGAAAATGGACCATTCACGGGTGAAGTCAGTGCACAAATGTTGCGAGATTTTGGTTGTGAGTATGTGATTTTGGGTCACTCCGAGCGGGCGACTGCCTATTGTGAATCTGATGAGAATATTGCTGAAAAGTTCATGGCGGCAAAGCAGTATGGGATTACGCCGATTTTATGTGTTGGTGAAACCTTGATTGAGCGTGAGGCCGGCGTAATGGAATTGAAGGTTGGTAAGCAGCTGGATACGATCATTGATTTGTATGGCGCAGATGTTTTTGATGGTGCGGTTGTGTCGTATGAACCAATATGGGCGATTGGTACTGGTCTGGCAGCGACGCCAGAGCAGGCTGAAACCATGCACAAGTTTATTTTTGACAAGTTATCACAAACCGACGAAGCGCAAAAAAAACCAGTAAAAATCCTCTACGGAGGCAGTGTAAATCCGCAAAATGCGGTACAATTATTCGAAGTTGAGAATATTGATGGTGGGTTGATTGGAAAGTGTTCGCTCAGCCCCCAAGAATTTGAAGGTATCTGTCAAGCAGCGGAGTCATCTGTTGGTTGATTTTTTTTATGTTTGGCAGAAAATTTTATAGGTAGAAAATGGAAAATATAATTACAGTCGTGCATGTATTAGCTGCGGCAAGTTTGATTGGTTTGATTTTAATACAGCACGGTAAAGGCGCTGATATGGGCGCTGCCTTTGGTAGTGGTGCATCAGGTAGTTTGTTTGGAGTAAGCGGATCATCGAATTTTTTAAGTCGTGCGACATCGCTGAGTGTTATCGTGTTTTTTGCAACGAGTCTAACGTTGGCTTACATTGCTAGCCACCGGTCGGGTGCTAGTAGCGTTATTCAGCTACCGACAACAGCAGCTGAAACAAGTACAGAAACGCCTTCTTCTGAAGTATTGGGCGCAGATTCTGTGCCAACTAAAACATTACCAGCTGCCAGCACTGCGAAAGATGTTCCTAACTAAATTTAGGTTATTGCCTAAATAAACATGCCGTCGTGGTGGAATTGGTAGACACGCTATCTTGAGGGGGTAGTGACGAAAGTCGTGAGAGTTCGAGTCTCTCCGTCGGCACCAGCTAGTAGTTTCAAACAGTATCATATCGTATCAAATACCAATAAATACAATGATTTAGCTAAATTATACGCCATCCGCTAACTTCTGGCGGAAGCGCCACAGTGTGCTGTGGTCTGGGAAGCTTTAGTCTAAGCCTAAGCCAGCAAAGCGGCGAAAGTAAAAATTAACGTATTGTGAGCGTATTGCGCTGAAGCATTACTTTGTTTGCCCACTAACACTTTGCGATAAAAACAGGATTGATAACCTACATGGCAGCTCGCGCCATTGCCAGCCACACATTGTGATTCGTGTGAAAGCGCTTTAGTTAATGGCTTAGACGCTCTGGTGATCGTCATTTTTTGAAATGAGACATACATAAAATATGTATAAATTTATTAATTAAACAGACCAGCCATAAATTCGCATAGATATTTTGCCATCTTCAGAAACAACACCTTCTTTGAAGAGTAGTGAGAGTTGTTTAATATGCGCTTCGCTACCTATAGGAAATGAAATTACTCCTCTAGCATTTATTACTCGGTACCAAGGTAATGTTGTGCTGCTAGGTAATCGTTTTAAGATCGAGCCAACGTAGCGTCCATAACCCGAGTAGCCACTAAGTTTTGCAACCTGACCATATGACGCAACTTTACCTTGTGGAATCGAAGCTACAATTTGCATAATTATTTGCTTAAGTTCAGATGTGTCTATGCAACTGCTCATTGAGGTACATTCCTTATTGGACACAAAGCGGTTAAATTAAGGGACTCCGTTATGAGTCTCGCTTGAATGGCTGGTTAGGGACACTTTTTATTACATTATCATAAATCGCAAAAGCGGCGCAAACTATGCTCGTTGTAGTGCCATTCATCTAAAATGTCCCTTTATTCCAGACTAACAAGCATGCGGCTGAATTTAAACATTCCCTCTAGGGGGGGGGTAATTTTTCGGGTAACTATTATTATTAAAATACTTTAAGCTATATCTAATAAGTTGATGCGGCAGTTGTTTGATTCACGCTTACGAATTGAACTTGACTTGGCGATCATGAAGAATACAAAACAGAAGGCTTAGTTAAAGCTGAGCCGAATATAAACTTCAAAGAGAGGCATATTATGCCTAAATGTAATAAGAAAAAGGTTATCGGCATACATGAACTTTATGCCGGTGATCCTGTAGCTGCCGACAAAATATTATGGGGCCGAGAATCCGATTCTTACACTCGAAGGGGCTTTCTAAAAAAATCTGGATTGGTTGCGATGTCGGCGGTGTTAGGAGGATTTATTCCCTTTGCCAGCAAGATGCCCAGAGGTCTTATACCCGCTGCTTTCGCTGCTGAATCTGAGGCTTTCTCTATTGAAGGTAAAGAAGGGCTGAAGGTTCTTAACGACCGACCAATCAACGCAGAGACGCCACCTCATTTACTTGATGATGAATTTACTCCGGCAAAACATTTCTTCGTGCGCAACAATGGTTTACCTCCTGATCCTGACACCATAGGCGATACGAGTAAGTGGGAGCTGGAAATTGCTGGGGAGTCTTGTACTAATCCGCAAAAATTTACTTTGGCCGAGCTTCAAAAGCGTTTCAAGCACTATACCTATGCAGTAACGCTAGAGTGTGGTGGTAATGGTCGAAGTGAATTTAATCCTCCAGCTAAGGGTAATCAGTGGTCTACTGGAGCTGTAGGATGCTCTAATTGGACAGGAGTAAGATTAAAGGATGTGCTTGAAGCTTGTGGCATTAAGGATAATGCTGTTTATATCGGCTACTACAGTGCCGATAGTCATCTAAGCAGAGACCCCTCCAAAGATGCTATTTCCCGTGGGGTCCCCATGGAAAAAGCGCTTGAAGATGAATCATTAATTGCCTGGCGCTTTAATGGCGAAGATATTCCTCACTTAAATGGTTTTCCGTTAAGATTGATAATTGGTGGCTGGCCTGCCTCAGTCAGCGGCAAGTGGCTAAATAAAGTCGTCATTCGCAACAAAGTTCATGATGGTCAGAAAATGAATGGACAGGCCTACCGGATTCCCTGTGAGTCTGTTGCACCAGGTGCTAAAGTTGCCGATGAGGATATGTGTATTATCCATTCGATGCCTGTTAAATCGTTAATTACCTACCCTAAAAGCGGTGTCACTCATGCGCTGAAAGATACTTTCGAATTCCGAGGCAAAGCTTGGGCTGGTGATCTTGAGGTGGAAAAATTGGAGGTTTCGATAGATTTTGGATCCACCTGGCTACTAGCAAAACTTGAGAAACCAGTAAACCGCTTAGCTTGGCAAATATGGTCTGCCAAACTTAAATTTCAGCAACGAGGCTATTACGAAGTTTGGGCTCGTGCTACCGATAGCAAGGGCACAGCTCAGCCGACTATTCTGCCAGGATGGAACCCAAAAGGTTATTTGAACAATGCTTGCCATCGCATTGCTGTCCAAGTAGCCTGAGTGAGGATAACGTAATGACTCAATTTCTAGCAAAACAGTTAGGGCTGACCATGTCAATATTGATGCTCGCTATAGCGAACACTGTTATTGCCGCCGATATGCAGGCTCATCAAATTGACAAAGATTCTGGGCTGATAATGGCGCCCGGCTGGGAAATCGTAAAAGGTAATTGTACAGCTTGTCATTCAGCCAAGTTTATTACTGGGCAGCGGGGCGATAGGGAAACTTGGGAATCCATGATTCGCTGGATGCAAAGAACACAAGGTTTGTGGCAAATACCCAGTGAAACAGAAACCACTATACTAGATTATCTGGCCACTAATTACCCGCCTGGAAAAGCATCGCGCAGAACTAATCTACCTCCCAATTTAACGCCTAGGACTCCTAACGGAGTCCCTTAATTTAAACGTTATAAAATGTATAAATATATGTATAACTTTAGAAGATTATTTTTTAAATAAGTACTTATATACAATAGGTTAAATTAATTGTTCGATTAACGCCTGTACAAAGCTACTCTTTACCTATTCCTTAAATGGATAAAGAAAACCTTTGCTGGTGAGTTGCTATCGTTTGACGTACACCTAGACGAAAGCGCACCACATGCCCACGCGGTTATATTACCCGTGATTGACGGCAAAATGCAGGGGCGCGACATGGTAGGCAGTACAGGCAATTTAATGCGATTGATAAACAAGTTTCATCACAAGGCAAACAATAATTAAGTTTTCGGAGTCTTTAAAGAACCTAATTTTCTTACTCGTAAAAAAGGTAGTTTCTTTGGAACCTAAAGAGATTAATTTTGTCATCAATACACATGCACATACGAGCTAGTCACATCACGTAAGCAAGAGTCAATAAAAGCATGAATTAGCAAAAATAATCAACGTTTCAACCGCCACATTGTGTTAATATTTATATTGTCGTTTTGGCCTAGCTAAACTTTATTCTAGGTTGCGCTGTAAAAGTTTGCTGTTGTATGGAGGTGAAAAAGTACAGGTTTTTTTCGTCTTACTACTGCACTCGACCAACCGCTTTCATAAACCTCCTAAAAAAAGTATTTATTGACCCAATAAAAAGGCCAAGCCAACCATATATAGTTATAAAAGCAATATTATAATTGATAGAACTTAGTAAATGCGTGGCTTATAAGGCGATATTCAAGTCTCTCTGTCTAATGATTGTTAGTCTAAGGTTTGGTTTTAAGCTGAGTGATTAAGTAATGAATTGAAGTGCAAAGTTAAGGCAGTTCAAAAGACTGCAAATTGATTAATGTGTAAAACTATTCAAGTGTCAGGTTTTTATTTAATGTAAGACAGTTAAGGTTAGGACTTTTGCTAGAAAATTATTTTCCAATTTTGATGTTCATTTTAGTAGGCTTAGGTGTCGGTATAGGGCCGCTCATTCTCGGTAAGCTTGTATCTCCTCATAAGCCGGACGCTGAAAAAAACTCACCTTATGAATGTGGCTTTGAAGCTTTTGAAGACGCGCGTATGAAATTCGATGTGCGCTACTACCTTGTCGCCATTCTGTTTATCCTCTTTGATTTAGAAATCGCATTTTTATTCCCTTGGGCAGTCGTCTTGCCAGATATTGGCCTGTTTGGCTTTCTTGCCATGATGGTGTTCTTATTTATCCTGGTTGTTGGCTTTATCTATGAGTGGAAAAAAGGCGCACTAGAATGGGATTAACAGTAAGCTGTGATTTCGGAATGAATGAATTTAATTTTGGATTGGAACTCGCTTAAGTGGGTATCGAAGGCGTTTTAGAAAAAGGGTTTGTCACCACGTCACTGGATACAGTGATTAATTACACGCGTACAGGTTCTATGTGGCCGATGACATTTGGCTTGGCTTGTTGCGCGGTTGAAATGATGCATGCAGGTGCGGCGCGATATGACCTTGACCGTTTTGGTATTGTGTTTCGTCCTAGCCCACGTCAATCCGATGTGATGATTGTAGCAGGTACGCTGGTGAATAAAATGGCGCCTGCTTTGCGTAAAGTTTACGATCAGATGGCAGAACCACGTTGGGTGATTTCCATGGGGAGTTGCGCCAATGGTGGTGGTTATTACCATTACTCTTATGCGGTTGTACGAGGTTGTGATCGCATTGTGCCAGTCGATGTTTATGTGCCGGGTTGTCCGCCGACAGCAGAAGCCTTGTTGTTTGGCATTATTCAATTGCAGAAAAAAATCAAACGTACTAATACGATAGCGCGTTAAAAAAATAGACCGTGAAATATAAATTATATGACACCTAGAATAGAAGCATTATCAGCACAATTAAAGTTGGCCTTAAATGCAGGTTTGGCTAAGCTGACTGAAGATTTAAATGAGCTGACCATTGAGTGTAAAGCCGAAGACTTTATTGAAGTTTGTATTAAGTTGCGCGATCACGGTGAGTTGAAGTTTGAGCAGTTAATTGACTTGTGCGGTGTTGACTACAGTGAGTATAACGATGGCTTGTGGGAAGGTCCGCGCTATGCAGTGGTATTACACTTGTTATCGGTTTCTTTAAATCAGCGTGTGCGTTTACGTGTGTTTGCGAGCGATGATCATTTTCCAGTATTGCCTACTTTGGTCGATGTATGGCCTGTGGCGAATTGGTTTGAACGTGAAGCGTTTGATTTGTTTGGCATTATGTTCGAAAAGCATCCTGACTTACGTCGCATTCTGACTGACTATGGCTTTGTTGGGCATCCGTTCCGTAAAGACTTCCCGATGATTGGTAATGTAGAAATGCGTTATGACCCTGAACAGCAGCGTGTTGTGTATCAGCCTGTTTCGATTGAGCTGCGCAATAATGTGCCGCGTGTGATTCGTGATGAAGGGCGGCACTCGTAATGGCAGAGATTCATAATTACACGATGAACTTTGGTCCGCAGCATCCTGCGGCGCATGGTGTGTTACGCTTGGTTCTTGAGCTGGATGGTGAAGTCATTCAACGCGTAGATCCGCATATTGGTTTGTTGCATCGTGCAACAGAAAAGTTAGCCGAGAATCGAACTTACCTACAATCTATACCGTATATGGATAGACTCGATTATGTATCGATGATGTCGAATGAACACGCGTATGTGATGACGATTGAGAAGATGCTCGGATTAGAAGTGCCAATTCGTGCGCAATATATCCGTGTCATGTTTGATGAGATTACCCGTATTCTGAATCACTTGCTTTGGATTGGTGCGCATGGCATTGATTTGGGTGCGATGACGATGTTTATCTACGCCTTCCGTGAACGTGAAGATTTGTTCGATATTTATGAGGCGGTTTCTGGTGCGCGTATGCATGCGGCTTACTACCGTCCGGGCGGTGTCTATCGTGATTTGCCCGATCAAATGCCGAAACACGAAACAACCAAATTTCGTAGCAAAGCACAAATTAATAAACTCAATGAAAACCGCCAAGGTTCGCTATTAGACTTTATTGAAGACTTTACTAATCGCTTTCCTAAGCATGTGGATGAGTATGAAACACTGTTAACAGATAACCGTATTTGGAAACAACGTACGGTTGGTATTGGTGTAGTTTCGCCAGAGCGTGCATTAGCGCTAGGCTTTACTGGGCCCATGTTGCGTGGTTCAGGCGTTGAGTGGGATCTACGCCGTAAACAACCTTATGAAGTTTACGATAAGCTTGATTTTGATATTCCAGTCGGTGTGAACGGCGATAGCTATGACCGTTACTTGGTACGGATGGAAGAGTTCCGCCAATCGAACTGCATTATTAAGCAATGTGTGGACTGGTTGCGCAAGAACCCAGGCCCAGTGATTACGAGGGATAACAAAATATCACCACCAAACCGTGAAGGCATGAAAACCAACATGGAAGACATGATCCATCACTTTAAGCTGTTTACAGAAGGGTTTCATGTGCCAGCAGGTGAGGCTTATGCGGCGGTGGAGCACCCTAAAGGTGAGTTTGGTATTTACATGGTTTCAGATGGGGCGAATAAGCCTTATCGTTTGAAGATTAGAGCGCCAGGTTTTGCGCATATTTCTGCGATGGACGAAATGGTGCGCGGTCATATGTTGGCTGATTTGGTCGCGGTGATTGGTACACAAGATATTGTTTTTGGTGAAATTGATCGGTAAACAGTTTGATTAAAAAAGATAATTTGAAAATTGAGATTTAAGGCATGTTAAGCGAAGAGGCCATAAAGAAAATTGATTACGAACTCACAAAGTATCCTGATGACAAACGTCAGGCGGCGGTGATGTCTGCATTGCGTATTGCGCAATCTGAGAAAGGCTGGTTGTCACCTGAGTGCATCAGTGATATTGCAGATTACTTGGGGATTCCTAAAATTGCAGCGCTAGAAGTGGCTACTTTTTACAATATGTATGATTTAGAACCTGTCGGCAAACACAAAATTACCGTGTGTACGAATATTTCTTGTATGTTACGTGATAGCGATGCCATCGTTGATCACTTGCAAGAGAAGTTGGGTATTGGCTTTAATGAAGTGACTGAAGATGGTAAATTTTGCCTAAAAGAGAGTGAGTGCATGGGCGCCTGTGGTGGTGCACCGTTGATGAGCGTTAATAATACCAAAATGCATGAGTTTTTAACCCCTGAAAAAGTTGATGCTATTTTGAAAGGGCTGGCATAATGGCTGCTGCAAAAGGAGTAAAGCCAGTGATGACAGACTTAAAGGGTCAAACTCTAGTTACGCTACGCACACTAAAAGAAAAAAATCCAGCTTCATTAGCAACATACGAAAAGTTGGGTGGCTATGCGGAATTAAAACGCATTGTGACGGAAAAAGTAAAAGCGATTGATATTATCAACCAGGTGAAAGTGTCTGATTTGCGTGGTCGCGGTGGGGCAGGTTTCCCAACAGGGCTTAAGTGGAGCTTTATGCCACGTTACTTCGATGGTACTAAATATTTGGTCTGTAATAGCGATGAAGGTGAGCCAGGGACATTTAAAGACAGAGATATTATTCGTTATAACCCGCATCAGTTGATTGAAGGTATGGCGATTGCCGCCTATACTTTAGGTGCTGGTATCGGATACAACTATATCCATGGTGAAATTTGGGCTGAATACGAGATTTTTGAGGAGGCCTTACAAGAAGCTAGGGATGCAGGCTATGTAGGTGAAAATCTATTTGGTACTAATTTCAGTTTTAACTTGTATGCAGTGCACGGGTATGGCGCGTATATTTGTGGCGAAGAAACAGCATTAATCGAATCGATTGAAGGCAAAAAAGGCCAGCCAAGATTTAAACCACCTTTCCCAGCCAGTTATGGCGTGTTTGGCAAGCCAACGAACGTCAATAATACGGAAAGTTTTGCCAGTATTCCTTGGATTTTACAACATGGTGGTCAAGCGTTTGCTGATTTAGGGGTTGCAGGTTCAGGTGGCAGTAAATTGTTCTCAGTATCAGGACATGTAGAAAAGCCAGGTAATTATGAAGTGAATATGGGCATGCCATTTACTGAGTTGTTGGCAATGGCTGGCGGCATCTGGAAAGGCCGGAAGCTGAAAGCAGTTATCCCTGGAGGCCCTTCGACTGCAGTGATGCCAGCGGCAGCAATTTTAGAATCGACAATGGATTACAACGGTTTAGGAAAAGCAGGTTCTAGCTTGGGTGCTGGTTCCATGATAGTGATGGACGAGACCACATGTATGGTGAAAGCGCTTAAGCGTTTGAGCTATTTCTTTTATGAAGAAAGCTGCGGCCAATGTACGCCTTGTCGTGAAGGCACTGGCTGGGTATACCGCGTGATTAAGCGCATTACTGATGGAGAAGGGAAAATGGAAGATTTGGATTTGCTCACGGATATCAGTAACAACATTTCAGGCCGCACTATTTGTGCACTTGGCGATGCGGCAGCAACGCCTGTCTTAAGTTTTATTAAGCATTTTCGTCCAGAGTTTGAATACTATATTCAGTATGGCAAAAGCATGGTTGATGGTAAATAGCATATGTTAAAAATTGAAATTGATGGCAAGCCAGTAGAAATCGACCACGGGACGACCATTATCGACGCTGCTGATAAGCTGGGCGTTAGAATCCCTCGATTCTGCTATCACAAAAAACTATCAGTCGCGGCCAACTGCCGTATGTGCTTGGTGGAAGTTGAAAAGTACGGCAAACCATTGCCCGCCTGTGCAACGCCAGTAGCTGAGGGCATGAAAATATTTACACGGAGCAAGGCCGCTATTGAAGCCCAACAAAGTGTGATGGAATTCTTACTCATTAACCACCCTTTAGATTGCCCAATTTGCGATCAGGGTGGTGAGTGTGATTTGCAAGATGTTGCTGTTGCTTACGGTACGAGCGGCTCACGCTATACCGAAGAAAAGCGTGTCGTCTTTGATAAAAATATCGGTCCTTTAATTAGCACAGATATGACACGTTGCATTCAATGTACACGCTGTGTACGATTCCTCAAGGAAGTTGGCGGTATGCAGGAGCTTGGCATGGTTGGTCGTGGTGAACATGCAGAGATTACGGCTTATGTCGATCAAAGTGTGAACTCGGAACTGTCAGGCAATATCATTGATTTATGTCCAGTTGGCGCGTTAACCAATAAGCCATTTAGATACTCAGCAAGAAGCTGGGAGTTGGTTCGTCGTCCATCGATTGCACCTCATGATAGCTTAGGCTCTCACATTGAAGTGCATGTGAAAAACGACAAAGTCATGCGTGTATTACCGCGTGAAAAAGAAAGTATTAATGAGTGCTGGTTGTCAGATCGTGATCGTTATTCTTATGAAGGTTTAAATAGCCCCGATCGTCTTAAAGTGCCGATGATTAAGCATGGTGATGAGTGGCGAGAAACCGACTGGAAAACAGCGTTAGAGTTCGCTGCTAGTCAAATAAAAGATATTACCAATGAACATGGTAGTGACGCATTGGGTGCATTGGTTTCACCAAATAGCACTATGGAAGAAGGCTACTTAATCAAAGAATTAGTGCATGGTTTAGGTTGTGGAAATATTGATTACCGCTTGCGCCAAACTGACTTTAGGTTAGATGGTATGCGTGTTGGCACCCCATGGATGGGCTGTAATATTGATGAGTTAGAACATCTTGATCGCATTTTGGTGATTGGCTCTAACTTAAGAAATGAACATCCGTTACTCGCGCAGCGCTTCCGTAAAGCGGTCGACAATGGTGCGGAACTGTCGATTATTAGCCCATTGGATAATAATCCTTTAATGGATATTTCCCATAAAATTATTTGTACGCCAAATGATATTGTAAATGTACTGGCTCAGATATTGAAATCAATGTCACAGTTACAACGCTTATCTTTATGTTTGCCACCATCTCTCAGCGAGTTGTTAGAACAGATTCATGTGCGACCTAATACAGAGGCTATGGCTGAAAGCTTGGCTGGCTTAGGCAGGAGCTTTAACTTAATTGCGCCTAAGGTAGGTATTTTCCTAGGCAATATGGCACTTAGCGCACCAAGGTTTACTGAGATGTATAGCTTGGCAGAAGCCATTGGTGGTATTTCTGGTGCAAAAGGCGGCATTTTGCCTGCAGCAGCGAACAGCACAGGGATGCACTTGGTTGGCGTCATGCCTACGGCGACAGGTATGCATGCGAGAGCGATGTTAGAAGTGCCTCGCAAAGCCTATTTATTGCTAAATATTGAGCCTGAATTAGATTGTCAGCATGCTGCTTTAGCAAGTGCAGCAATGAAGCAGGCGGAATGTGTTGTGGCACTCACTGCTTATAAATCAAAAGCTTTAGATAACGCTAACGTCTTGTTGCCGATTGCCCCATTTACTGAGACCTCTGGTACCTTTATGAGTATGGAAGGTCGTATTCAAAGCTTTAAAGCTGTGGTGAAACCATTAGGTGAGTGTCGCCCAGCTTGGAAAGTATTACGAGTATTAGCAAATACGTTAGGTTTACATGATTTTGATTTTGAAAGTAGTGAAGACGTTAAAAATAAGATTTTTAATGGTGAAAAACCTTCTAACTTTGCAAGAAGTCGCTTAAATAATAATATGAAAGAGTTAGTTGAGATTGAGACGAAAATTAAGTCTCCTGGATTGCAGCGTGTTGGCGAAGTACCACAGTATGAAGCAGACCCTATCGTGCGTCGATCCGAGCCTTTAAGAAAAACCAAGTACAACATTAAACGTGTTGTTCGTTTACATCCTGATGAGATGTGTGCTTATAGTTTAGTTGAAGGTGACCTAGTATTGGTTAAACAAGATCAAGGCAGCACCATTTTACCTGTGAGGCCAGATACTCATGTTGCACCTGGTTGTGTGCGGGTTGCAGCAGCCCATGAAGATACGCTTGGGTTGGGCGATTTGATGGGTGATATTTCCATTGAAAAAATAACGCCAGAGCAGGTTGCAGCGATTAAAGCCAAAGAAGTAGAATCGCAAAACTAATGGAATGGTTAGCTCAATTATTCGGTAGTTACTGGCCCAATGTTGAATTGGTCGGCTGGACGTTAATCAAAATTGTCGCCATCGTTGGCCCATTGATGATTGCTGTTGCTTACCTTACTTATGCAGAACGTAAAGTCATTGGTTATATGCAAGTGCGTATTGGACCAAATCGTGTCGGCTTCTTTGGATTGCTTCAACCAATAGCAGATGGCATTAAGCTGCTATTTAAAGAAATTATTCTGCCGACAGCTTCTAACAAAGCGCTGTTTTTATTAGGCCCAGTACTAACCATTGCACCAGCTTTTGCTGCATGGGCGGTCATTCCTTTCGATGGAACTAAAGTATTAGCGAATATTGATGCAGGCTTGCTATATGTCTTGGCGATGACCTCTATTGCCGTTTATGGTGTGATTATCGCCGGTTGGGCATCGAACTCTAAATATGCATTCTTGGGTAGTTTGCGTTCAGCAGCGCAGATTGTTTCTTACGAAATCGCCATGGGATTTTCATTGGTCGGTGTGTTGATGTGTGCGAATAGCTTGAATCTCGGTAATATTGTTTTAGGACAAGAGGGCGGCTTCTGGCATTGGTATTTCATCCCGCTATTCCCATTATTTATTGTTTACTTCATTAGTGCTGTCGCTGAAACAAATCGTGCTCCATTTGACGTGGCTGAAGGTGAGTCTGAAATTGTCGCTGGTTTCCACGTTGAGTATTCAGGCATGGCATTTGCGGTATTCTTCTTAGCTGAGTATGCGAATATTTGGTTAGTGTGTACATTGGCAGCATTGATGTTTATGGGCGGTTGGTTATCACCACTTCCGTTCTTACCAGACAGTATCTTATGGTTGTTTGCCAAAATGGCATTTTTGGTATTTTTCTTCTTATGGTTTAGAGCAACATTTCCAAGATACCGCTATGATCAAATAATGCGTTTAGGTTGGAAAGTGTTTATCCCTATTACGATTGTCTGGATTGTGTTTGTTGGTGCGATGATGCAAACTAAATTTGACTACTTGTTTCACTAGGGCGTTTGGCAAAGATTATGTTTAAACAAATTAAAAATATACTCAGTAGTTTGATGTTGATTGAACTGCTAAAAGGGATGGCTGTTACAGGCCGCTACTTTTTCGCACGCAAAATCACTATTCAGTACCCAGAAGAGCGCACACCGCAATCGAATCGATTCCGTGGTTTGCTTGCGTTGCGACGTTATCCAAATGGTGAAGAGCGTTGTATTGCTTGTAAACTCTGTGAAGCGGTTTGTCCTGCGATGGCGATTACGATTGAATCAGAACAGCGTGAAGACAATACGCGCAGAACAACTCAATTTGATATTGATTTAACCAAGTGTATTTTCTGCGGTTTATGTGAAGAGTCGTGCCCAGTGGATTCGATTGTAGAAACGCGCGTGTTTGATTATCACGGCGAACAACGGGGTGATTTGCTTTACACCAAAGACATGTTGCTAGCAATTGGTGATAAGCATGAAAAACAAATTGCGGCAGATCGTGCGCAAGATAAGAATTATAGATAACACATAAAAAAGTTAATGAAGAATATGGTATTTACCGATTTTATATTTTATGTGCTAGCCACCATTTTGCTGCTTTCAGCAACGCGGGTCATTACGGCTAAAAACCCTGTACAGGCAGCGCTTTTCTTGGTGCTTTCATTCTTTACCGCATCTGGTATTTGGTTGTTATTACAGGCTGAATTTTTAGCAATTGTGTTGGTGCTGGTTTATGTAGGCGCTGTGATGGTGCTATTCTTATTTGTTGTGATGATGTTAGACATTAACATTGATAAATTAAGAGAAGGCTTTTGGAGCTACTTGCCACTGGCAGGCTTGATTGGCGTATTGATGGCAGTTGAAATGGTAATGATTTTAGGCAATAAATATTTCATTGCCGCACAAAGTGTCAGCCATCCAGCGGGTTATAGTGGCACCGCAGCATTGGGTCATGTGATGTATACCGAATACCTATTACCATTCGAATTGGCTGCAGTTGTGTTGTTGGTTGCCATTGTTGCTGCCATTGCCTTAACGCTGAGAGAAAAACGAGAAAGCAAATCAATTAATCCGAATGAACAGGTGATTGTGCGTAAAGAAGACCGTCTCCGTATGGTGAATATGAAATCAGAGACAGAGCCTAAACCAGATGAAAGTAACACCGAAGGAGAAGCCTCATGACTTTAACGGTAGGGCTTTCTCATTACCTGATATTAAGTGCATTACTATTTGCGATTAGTATCGTCGGTATATTTTTAAATCGACGCAATATCATCATTGTGTTGATGGCGATTGAGTTGATGTTGCTAGCGGTTAACTTGAACTTCCTTGCATTCTCACACTATTTGAATGACATTGCGGGACAAGTGTTCGTGTTCTTTATTTTAACAGTAGCAGCTGCAGAATCTGCGATTGGTTTGGCTATCCTCGTCGTACTCTTCCGTAACTTACGGTCGATTGATGTAGAGGATTTGGGATCACTTAATGGTTAAAAGTCATCAAGGCTAAAATTTTAAAGACTAAAAGAAAATTATGACAGAACAGCTTCTTATTTGGATACCTTTATTACCATTGATTGCCGCAGCAATCGTGGGATTACTTGGTAGCTGTTTGCCACGGTGTGCGGCGCATTGGCTGACGATATTAGGTGTTGCTGGCGCATTGGTGTTGTCAGCGATGGTATTTAAAGCAACTTTATCTGGTTTCACCCACAATGCAGACTTATATACTTGGCTCACTTCAGGTGATATTCACTTTGCGGTTGGTTTCTTAATCGACAATCTCACTGCAATGATGATGGTGGTGGTAACTTTTGTCTCGCTCATGGTACATATTTACACCATCGGCTATATGCATGAGGATCCAGGCTATAGCCGTTTCTTCAGCTATATCTCCTTGTTTACCTTCGCCATGCTGATGTTAGTGATGTCTAACAACTTTATGCAATTGTTCTTCGGTTGGGAAGCGGTTGGTTTGGTTTCATACTTGTTGATTGGCTTTTGGTATACAAGACCAACAGCGATTTATGCTAACTTAAAAGCTTTCTTGGTCAACCGCGTGGGGGACTTCGGGTTTTTGTTAGGCATCGGTTTAGTGCTCACTTATACTGGCAGTTTAGATTATGCAGAAGTATTTAGTGCTGCACCAGCACTAGCCGATACAACCATTAGTTTGTTTTCCAATACACCTTGGTCATTAATGACAGTGACTTGTATCTTGTTATTCGTTGGTGCAATGGGTAAATCAGCACAAGTGCCATTGCATGTCTGGCTACCAGACTCAATGGAAGGCCCAACACCTATTTCTGCCTTGATTCACGCGGCAACCATGGTGACAGCGGGTATCTTTATGGTGGCACGTATGTCACCGTTATTTGAAATGTCGACGACAGCGTTATCCTTTGTGATGACGATTGGTGCGATTACAGCCTTGTTCATGGGCTTACTCGGCATTATGCAAAACGATATTAAACGTGTGATTGCTTATTCAACACTATCTCAGTTAGGGTATATGACGGTTGCACTAGGTGCTTCAGCATATTCTGTCGCCATCTTTCACTTGATGACACATGCTTTCTTTAAAGCCTTGTTATTCTTAGGTGCTGGCTCAGTGATTATGGGTATGCACCATGATCAAGATATTCGCAATATGGGTAATTTGAAGAAGTACTTTCCTGTGACTTGGATTACGTCATTGATTGGTTCACTTGCCTTGATTGGTACGCCGTTCTTTGCCGGCTTTTATTCAAAAGATAGTATTATTGAAGCGGTTAAATTCTCACACATTCCTGGGAGTGGTTTTGCCTACTTTGCTGTGGTTGCTGGTGTATTTATTACTGCATTCTACTCATTTAGACTTTACTTCATTGTTTTCCACGGCAAAGAAAATTGGCGTAAAGCAAAACCATATACAGATGACGACCATGAACATCACCATGGCTTAACACCAGACCAAGACCCACATGAACCAGGTTGGGTAGTGAAGTTGCCATTAATTCTGTTAGCCATTCCTTCGGTCGTGATTGGTTACTTGGCCATCAAGCCAATGTTATTTGGTGACTTCTTTAAAGGCGTGATTATCGTGAATGCAGAAGCACATCCCGCAATGGAACATTTAACGCATCACTTCCATGAATTCTTATACACACCATTAGACATGGCTTTACATGGCTTCTTCACCTTGCCATTTGCATTGGCCTCTTTAGGTGTGGGCTTGTCTTGGTTCTTCTATATGAAGCGCCCAGATATTCCAGCAGCGATTCAGAAACGATTTAGTCTGATTAATACTATACTAGAAAATAAATATGGTTTTGACAGCTTTAATGAACGCTTCTTTGCAGGTGGTTCACGTTTCATTGGTAATAAGTTGTGGCAGATTGCCGATGTGAAAATCATTGATGGAGCCATTGTGAATGGCGCCGCTAATTTGGTTGCTAAGCTTTCTGGTATTGTGCGCCGATTACAGTCAGGCATGATTTATCACTATGCGTTTGCCATGATTATTGGGGCATTCTTACTGTTAACCTTTTTTAATAGAATCGTTCTATAAGATTATTTGATGCTAGCTAATTACACTTTAAGTTTATCTATTTGGGCACCAATTCTTGCGGGGCTTCTCGTATTGGCAGCCGGTAACGACAGTCGTGCATCAATGACGCGTTGGTTAGCTTTGCTCGGCGGTATCGCTGGGTTCTTGGTCACGTTGCCTTTGTACTTCCAATTCAATATTAGAGAAGGTGGATTCCAGTTTCAAGAAGCTGCTTATTGGATCCCGGCACTCCAAATTTATTATCACCTAGGTGTTGATGGTATTTCAGTACCGCTAATTTTACTGACGAGCTTCACCACGGTCATTTGTATTATTGCATCATGGGTAGTCATTAAAAAAAGCATTGCTCAATACATGGCTTGCTTCTTAATCATGAGTGGTTTGATGATTGGTGTATTCAGTGCCTTAGATAGCATCTTGTACTATGTGTTTTGGGAATCGATGCTCATTCCAATGTTCTTAGTGATTGGTAAATGGGGCGGCCCAAACCGCGTGTATGCGACAATCAAATTCTTCTTGTATACATTGCTTGGCTCGTTGCTGATGTTGGTTGCTTTCATCTACTTGTTCCACCAAACAGGTAGCTTTAATATTGCAAAATATCACGATGTTGTATTGCCATTGAATGTGCAAATATTTATTTTTATCGCGTTCTTTATGGCTTTTGCGGTGAAAATCCCAATGTGGCCATTGCACACTTGGTTGCCAGATGCTCACGTGGAAGCGCCAACAGCAGGTTCAGTTGTATTGGCGGCTGTGATGCTTAAATTAGGTGGCTATAGTTTCTTACGCTTTGCAATGCCGATTGCCCCAGATGCTTCGCATTACTTATCAGGCTATATGATTGCTTTGTCACTCATTGCTATTTTGTATATTGCATTAGTGGCTTTAGTGCAAAAAGACATGAAGAAGCTGATTGCTTACTCATCGATTTCACATATGGGTTTTGTGACTTTAGGCTTTTTTCTCTTCAGCCAATTAGGGCTTGAGGGTGCAATCGTACAAATGATTTCACATGGCTTTATTTCAGCTGCTATGTTCTTATGCGTTGGCGTGTTATACGACCGTATGCATAGCCGTGAAATTTCCTCTTACGGTGGTGTAGCGAATACGATGCCAGTCTTTGCAGCGTTTGCCGTATTTTTTGCTATGGCGAATAGTGGCCTACCAGGTACCAGTGGCTTTGTTGGTGAGTTTATGGTGATATTAGCCAGTGTTGAATATAATTTCTGGGTGGCCTTTATCGCGGGCACAACATTGATTTTTGGCGCATCCTATACATTATGGATGGTGAAACGTGTGTTTTACGGAAAAGCTGCGAATAAGAAGGTGGCTGCATTAAAAGATTTAACCCGTCGTGAGTTTGCAATGCTAGGTGTGTTGGCAGCGTTGACACTTGGCATCGGTGTTTACCCGCAAGTGATTACAGAAATGACACAAGCCACATCAGCACGATTCTTGAATCATATGACCACTAGCAAATTACCATCGGTAGGAATGTAGAGTATGGATACAATAAAAACAGACCTTCTAATGTCATTACCTGAAATCACCGTGTTGAGCATGGCGATGTTTGTTTTGATTACCGATTTATTTTTAAATAGGAAAAGCCGTTTGGTTATTTATGGTTTGGCACAAGTGACTTTATTTGTGGCCGCTTATTTAGTATGGGCTTCACATACCACAACAGTAGATTATGCCTATAGCGGCATGTTCATTGATGACCCTTTGAGTGAAGTCCTCAAACTCGCGACACTCATTGGCGCTGCTATTATGTTGGTTTATACGCGCCACTATATGATGTTGCGCAATATGTTTTCAGGTGAGTATTACGCCTTATTGCTATTTGCCATAGCAGGCATGATGGTGATGATTTCTGGTCACAGTATGCTGAGCATCTATGTTGGCCTTGAGCTGTTGTCGCTGTGTATATATGCCATGGTTGCATTAGATAGAGATAACCCAAAAGCAACCGAAGCGGCAATGAAGTACTTTGTGCTCGGTGCATTAGCTTCTGGTATGCTGCTTTATGGCATGAGTATGATTTACGGTGTGACTGGTAGCTTGGATATTAGCATCATTGCGCAAAGACTACATGACACAGCAGCAATTAATCCTGATTTTGTGAAGAACCCTGTTTTAATTTTAGGCCTAGTCTTTATTGTCGCAGGTTTGGCGTTTAAATTTGGTGCTGTGCCATTTCACATGTGGGCACCCGATGTTTATCAAGGTTCCCCAACAGGCATTACGATACTGATTGGCTCTATCCCTAAATTTGCAGGCTTTGCCATGGCAATACGCTTATTGACCACGGGCTTAGATGCACTAGTCTTAGACTGGCAAAATATGCTGCTTATTATGGCGGTTCTTTCTATTGCGATTGGTAATATTACAGCGATTGCACAAACGAACCTTAAGCGGATGTTAGCTTATTCAACCATTTCACATATTGGCTTTTTATTGTTAGGCATGATGAGCGGTACACTCAGTGGCTATGCTTCTAGCATGGTTTATGTGGTGGCTTATGTGCTGATGGCTTTAGCTGGTTTTGGTGTCATTCTGATGCTCTCAAGAAAAGGGTTTGAAGCTGACCAATTAGATGATTTAAAAGGGTTGAATCAACGTAGTCCTTGGGCTGCATTTTTAATGCTGATTACTATGTTTAGTATGGCTGGTGTGCCGCCAACCTTAGGTTTTTATGCTAAATTCAGTGTGTTGCAAGCAGCATTACAAGCAGGCTTTGTTTGGATTGTGGTGTTTGCAGTGCTGATGGCAGTTATAGGTGCATTCTACTATTTACGTATTATTAAATTAATGTACTTCGATGAGCCATTGGATGACGCTCTTATTGATGCGCCTTTGGATATGCGGATGGTGTTGAGTTTGAATGCGCTGGCATTATTAGGTATCGGTTTAATGCCACAAGGTTTGTTAGAGCTCTGTGAAAGAACGATATACGCGAGTTTGCACTAGTTAGCTTTATCGGCGACTTTTAATTAACATTCTTTCTCTCCTGTACTTACTATCAAGTGGTTTCCTGTACGGCAGCTCAAAAAATCTGTAACTGACACATTTATTTACTATAATAACTTTTCGCATGCTGATAACTAAGGTGTTAGCACTTCCTCCCAATAACGCGATAACGATAGAAATGCGCTTAGATAACCAAAGAGAAAGTAGTAATGTAGAAGACCGTAACCGTATGCGCGAGATCGTAGAAGCATGTGACGTTGAAGAAGCGATGAGAGCCGCTTCTGCGATTGGCGATGATGCCTTTCAGAAGCAAGTACAAGGCTACGCTGTTCCTGATAGCTTTACATATGACAAATCTAAACAACGGATGCGTTTGTTTAACCAAGGGTTAAAGGTGGGTGATGTGAATAAAAGCAATAAGTTCAGCGCTAGCGACGTAATAACTGCATGAAAGAAAATCTAAATTTAACAGAGCATTGCATTAGTTCAACAACCATTGCAGAAGGTCGCATGCTAACAGTCAAGTGTGATGAAGTTAAACTGCCTAATGGGAATTTAAGTCAACGTGAATATGTCATACACTCAGGTGGAGTGGTGGTTATCCCGCTATTAGCGAATGGCAACGTTGTTTTAGAAAGACAGTTTCGTTATCCCTTACGCCAAGTGTTTATCGAGTTACCGGCAGGGAAAATTGATGCAGGCGAGGAGGTTTTAGTGACAGGGCAGCGAGAGTTGTTGGAAGAGACTGGTTATGTAGCTAATAATTGGGTTACCCTAGGTCATCAGCACCCTTGTATTGGTTATTCTAATGAGGTAATTCATATGGTTTTGGCGACAGGATTGACTGCAGGCAAACATAACCGTGATGCCGATGAAACGCTTGAGGTATTTGATGTGCCTTTTGAAGAGTGCTTGTTGATGGCGCAACGCGGTGAAATTACGGATGGTAAAACCTTGGTAGCTTTATTTTTTGCTGAAAAGCATTTGAACCAAGCACCCTTAAACCAAGTGTCTTTAAATCAATAGTATGTCTAAAGTCTTAATTGTTGGTTGTGGCGACCTTGGTGGAAAGGTTGCGCAGCTACTGTCTGATGCCGGTAATGTTGTTACTGGCGTACGAATCAGTAATAAGCCGGTTGCTAATTCAGTTACGTGTATTCAAGCCGATGTCACTCAAGCGTCTTCTCTCGCAAGCTTGAAACAGCTTTCTCCAACGATTGTTATTTATTGTGTTGCTGCGAATGCACAAACGGATGATAGTTATCGTATGCATTATGTTGATGGCTTGCGTAATATCTTAAACACACAATTAGATAATGCGAACTTGCAACATGTTTTTTTTATTTCAAGCACGCGGGTTTATGGTCAAAACACACAAGATTTACTGAATGAGACAACGCTTGCAATACCAAGCGATTTTGGTGGAGATCGTTTGTTAGAAGCTGAGCAGCTATTAAAAGAGCTGTCATGTGGAAGTACGGCCGTCCGTCTTTCAGGTATTTATGGCAAAGGGCGGCAATATTTAATGAATTTGGCTAAAGCACCAGAGCGTTGGCCGCAAAGTAATAAATGGACAAATCGTATTCATCGAGATGATGCGGCGCGGTTCATCACTTTTTTATGTGAGCAAGTGAGTGCAGGAAAAGTAATTGAAGACTGCTATATTGGGACAGATGACATGCCAACATTGCAACATGATGTACTAAGGTGGCTTGCTGTTCAGTTAGGCGTGACCCAGCCTGATCTCTCGTTAGATGGTGATTTAGGTGGAAAACGCCTTAGTAATCAACGGTTACATGATGTTGGCTTTCAGTTAATGTATAAGAATTATCAAGATGGTTATAGTGAGATGTTAAATAATGCTTAAGCTTTTATTTTTAGTTTTTATTTTATTTGGGAGCGTTATCGCGGTTCCAGGTGAAGGTGATGCTTTTTCAGTATGGTTGGAAAGTCTTAAAGCAGAAGCACGTGCAGAGAAAATTTCTGAGCAGACCATTGCGAGTGCTTTCGAAGGTGCACAATATTTACCAATTGTGATTGAGTTAGATCGGTCTCAACCTGAGTTCATTTCAACCTTCTCAAGCTATATTAACGAGCGTATTACAGAAAGCCGGATTGATGATGGGCGGTATAAACTATACGAAAATAAAGCTTTGCTTGAAAAGATCGAGCAACAATATGGCGTGTCTAAGAATATAATCGTGGCTTTTTGGGGTTTAGAAACAAATTATGGTGGCTATAAGGGTAACTATCGTTTGCCATCAGCGTTAATGACATTGGCTTATGAGGGACGAAGGGCAGATTTCTTTCGCAACCAGTTAATGGATATGATGCGTATTGTCGATGCGGGCCATAACAATGTTGAAGGGATGCGTGGGTCATGGGCTGGCGCTATGGGGCATATGCAATTTATGCCATCAACATTCATAGCTTATGCGGTTGATGGGAATGATGATGCACGTATTGATATATGGAATGTATTGCCAGATGCTTTTGCATCAGCAGCGAACTACTTGTCCAGCATTGGGTGGAAACAAAAGGAACCCGTTGCTTTAGAAGTTAAACTGCCAGCCACTTTTGCATATTCCCAAGCACAATTAAATATTCGCAAAAGTACTAAATTCTGGACTAATTTAGGCGTTGTGCAGGTTGATGGCATGCCATTACCCGCATTAGAAAGTAGTGCGATCTTGCTGCCACAGGGTTGGCAGGGGCCAGCCTTCTTGGTTGCAAGCAATTTTGATGCAGTGATGCATTGGAATCGTTCAATTAACTATGCACTTTCAGTCAGTCATTTAGCAGATCAATTAGCCGCAGATGAAGATAAGCCACTGGTGAATAACTGGGGTGTTGATGAGGAGGCAATGACCTTTAACCAAGGTTGGGCAATACAAGCAAAGTTGAATACATTGGGCTATGACAGCGGGGAGCCAGATGGTTTTCCTGGCACAAAAACACAACAAGCGATTAGAGATTACCAGCTCAAACATGGCCTCCCTGCTGATGGCTACTCATCCAGCGAATTGATTGATCGTGTAATGAGCGAAAACTAAACGTGTGTTTGAATGAGCTAGCGTGTTTCTAATATCATTCTTTGTTTGCTCACAGTCGGGCAATGCGCTAAAATCACGCCTTCGCTAAAAAAATTTTAGCAATTAAAGGCGGTTAGCTCAGTTGGTTAGAGCGCTTGGTCGACATCCAAGAGGTCACCAGTTCGAATCTGGTACTGCCTACCATACTTCTCTGTAGTTAAGAGATGCATTGAAGCAAAATGAGATGGAATAGTATAAGATTCCCCAAAATTTTAGTGTGTTCTAGAATCGTTGTTTATTGGTTAATACGCATTGTGCCTTTGATTCTATTCTTTTGGTTTGATATTGCATCGAACCAGAGATTCGGTTGATAGACACTCGACTATCTATGGTTGTAGCAACAATAAACGTTTCAGAAAGCGTTTGAATATTAAACTTAGCAACTTGTTTCCCATTATTATGCTGCAATAATTCCTTCCTTTCTGGGTTAAAAGCAAACAATAGTTCATTATTTTTAGATTGGCAGCTAATATATTTAAAGCTGGCTTCATCAATAGCCTTGGCGGCTACTGGAGTTACTGCGGGTAATGTTTTTACTTTCCTTTCTGAGGCCAGCATGACTGTATTGCAGAATTTGTCCGAAAGTGAAATCATCCCTGAATCATAAGCGTGCTTAATTACTTTACCACTCTTGATTAAAAAAAAGTGTGATCGGATGCCCTCCATATTTTTATTAGGGATAAGAGCGCATACACGATAACCAAATTCCTCTTGGGTAAAGCGTTCATAAATGTATTTGTTAGGTTCGTTTAGAAAGTCTATATTTTCCAAACCAATCGAAGAGCCATTTCGTTTTTTGTCAAGGTAAGTTTTGACTATTTTTTTATAGTCAGCAGGTTGTTTGCCAAAACTAACGCTCTCTACTGCTGATGGCGACCTAGGCTGAGTAGCACAGGCGGATAACAAGCTTAGACAGGTAAGCAGGCAGATAGCTCGTCGTATTTTAAATAATGAATGAGTTGTCAAAATAAGCCCTAAATTTTAAATCATAATTAATTAGTATGATTATGGCATTAGCATAATTATCGTAGTATAGCTAATAAAATAATATAGGAATAAACTAACTACCACAATCGATAGAAACAATAAAGTTCAGATCGTATATGGTAGCGTAGATCACGCCATATGTCGTGCAACTCCAGAAGTGTAACAATAAATAGCTTTAATAGTGCTTGTTTAACAATTCATCGAATACTCTTTCTGAGAGTGAAAGGGCAGCACACTATTTAAAGTGTTGATAAATTACGATGATAAGCAAGGGTGTGAGATAATTATTTGTTTAAATTATTTGTTTAAATTATTTGTTTAAATTAAGCCGCTTGCGGCTTTTATTATTTTGTAGAGATTTTATGCCTAATATTCGCTTGCCTGATGGTTCTGAACGTAAATTTGACGCTCCTGTAACCGTGGCTGATGTTGCTATGGGTATTGGGGCGGGACTCGCTAAAGCTGCGCTTGCCGGTAAAGTTAATGGCAAGGTTGTTGATACTAGTTACCTGATGAAGTCAGATAGCGATTTGGCCATTATTACCGATAAGAGTAATGAAGGGTTAGAAATTATCCGCCACTCGACAGCACACCTGTTGGCTTATGCGGTTAAAGAACTGTTTCCTGATGCACAAGTGACCATTGGCCCTGTGATTGAAAACGGCTTCTATTATGACTTTAGTTATAAGCGAGCATTCACGCCAGAAGACTTAACTAAAATTGAACAAAAAATGAAAGAGCTTGCTAAGAAGGATGAGCAAGTGATGCGCCAGGTCATGCCACGTGATGAAGCCATTGCGTACTTTGAAAGCATTAACGAAAAGTATAAAGCAGAGCTGATTGGCAGTATTCCAGCAGGTGAAGATGTTTCACTCTACACCGAAGGCAGTTTTACTGATTTATGCCGGGGGCCACACGTGCCGAGTACTGGCAAAATTAAAACCTTTAAATTAATGAAGGTGGCTGGCGCTTATTGGCGTGGTGATAGCAATAACGAAATGCTGCAACGTATTTACGGTACCGCATGGGCGAATAAAGACGATTTAAAAGCGTACCTATTTCAATTAGAGGAAGCTGAAAAGCGTGATCACCGTAAGTTAGGCAAATTCTTAGATCTCTTCCATATGCAAGACGATGCACCTGGCATGGTGTTTTGGCATCCAAAAGGCTGGGCGTTATGGCAAGAGATTGAGCAATACATGCGCCAAATGTTTATCGACTATAAGTATCAAGAGGTGCGCACCCCTGCGGTGTTGGATAAAGCGCTTTGGGAGAAGTCAGGCCATTGGCAGAATTACCAAGATAATATGTTTGTCACAGCTTCAGAGAATCGTGACTATGCCGTCAAGCCGATGAACTGCCCGGGCCATGTGCAAATTTATAACAGCCATTTACATAGCTACCGGGACTTACCATTGCGATTGGCCGAGTTTGGTTCATGCCACCGTAATGAACCATCAGGAGCGCTACACGGATTAATGCGTGTGCGTGGCTTTACACAAGATGATGCGCATATCTTCTGTACAGAAGCGCAAGTGGAATCTGAAGTCGCTGACTTTATCAAAATGCTCTACAAAGCCTACGACGACTTTGGCTTTAAGGAGGTGTTGGTTAATTTATCAACACGTCCAGAAAAACGTATTGGCACTGACGTAGAGTGGGATAAAGCGGAAATGTCATTAGCGAATGCGCTAAAAGCCAACAATTTAGACTTTGAGTATTTACCAGGTGAGGGTGCTTTTTACGGACCTAAGATTGAATTCACACTTAAAGATAGTCTCGGTCGTTTATGGCAGTGCGGTACTGTGCAGCTAGATGCTAACTTACCAGAGCGCTTGGGTGCTGTGTATGTAGATGAAGATAATTCACGCAAACGTCCAGTGATGTTACATCGCGCCATTGTTGGTTCGATGGAACGGTTTATGGGTATTCTCATTGAGAATTACGCAGGTGCGATGCCAACTTGGTTGTCACCTGTGCAGGCTATGGTATTGAATATTTCAGACAGTCAAGCCGATTATGTGGCCCAAGTAGTTGAAAAGTTGAAGAAAAGTGGCATTAGATGCGATTTTGACTTGAGAAATGAGAAGATTACCTATAAAATACGCGAACATAGCTTGCAGAAGCTGCCATATTTACTTGTGGTAGGAGATAAAGAGGTGCAAGCAGGATGTGTCGCCGTGCGAACCAGAACTGGGGAAGACTTAGGGTCTATGCTAATTGAAGCGTTCATTGAGCGTATCAAGTCGGATATAGCATCAAAGGTTTAACCACCTAAATGTTTATTTAGGGTTTGATCTGGGCAAGCACGGTTTTTGATTTTTAAAGCTTACAGGTAATAACACAAGGGGATTGACATAGCTCAAGACAGAGGTAGGGGTAGGGGTAGTAATAAAGGACCAACCACAAGAATTAATGGTGACATCACGGCGACAGAAGTGCGCTTGGTGGGTGTTGATAGTGAACCGTTAGGCATTGTGACTTTAGCAGAAGCGTTTGCTCAAGCTGAAGAAATTGATATTGACCTTGTGGAAATTGCACCTAATGCTAGTCCTCCCGTTTGTCGGTTGATGGATTACGGTAAGTTTAAGTACGCTGAAAGCAAACGATTGCATGATCAAAAGCTTAAGCAAAAGAATGTGCAAATCAAAGAAGTGAAATTTCGCCCAGCAACAGATACGGGTGATTACGCGATTAAAGTCCGTAACATTACACGCTTCTTAGAAGACGGTGATAAAGTGAAATGTACATTACGCTTTAGAGGTCGCGAGATTACGCACCAAGAGTTTGGTTTGGCTTTATTAAGACGTGTACAGGCTGACTTGATTGAAATTGCGGTTGTTGAGCAGTTTCCTAAAATGGAAGGTCGCCAAATGGTGATGGTGCTTGCAGGGGTTAAAAAAGAGCCAATTAAAAAAGCACCTGGTAAAAAAGCAGAAAAAGCTGAAAAGCCAAAGACAGATAAGCCTGCTGAAAAAGCAGAAGACTAGATTTAGTACTAATCAATTAGCAACATCAGTTTTTCATGAGTGAACTGGCCAAAACGGCATGCCTAAGCACTCTTAATTACTCTTAAGGAGAAAAAAATGCCAAAAATGAAAACAAAGAGCAGCGCTAAAAAGCGCTTTAAGTTCTTGGGTAGTGGGAAAGTTAAGCGCACCCACTCACATCTTCGTCATATTTTGACTAAGAAAACAACGAAGCAAAAGCGTAAACTACGTGGCACTTCTATCATTTCACCAACTGACGTCAAGCGTGTACGTGCTATGATGCCAACACGATAAGGAGCAACAATGCCTAGAGTAAAACGTGGTGTCGTAGCTCGCGCAAGACACAAGAAAATTATTAAAGCTGCTAAAGGCTTCCGTGGACGTCGTAAAAACGTTTATCGCGTAGCTAAACAAGCGGTGATGAAAGCTGGTCAATATGCTTACCGTGACCGTCGTCAGAAAAAACGTCAATTTCGTACATTATGGATTGCCCGTATTAATGCTGGTGCACGTGAATGTGGCCTAACATATAGCCGCTTCATGAATGGTTTGAAAAAATCAGCTGTTGAAGTGGATCGTAAAGTATTAGCAGATTTAGCTGTGTTTGATAAAGAAGCGTTTGCCAAGTTCGTAGAAGTGGCAAAAGCAGGTTTAGCAGCGTAGTTTTTTCGAATTAAAAAAAAGAGGCTGCGGCCTCTTTTTTTTTCTTAAACCATCTGTTTTTGCATCATAATACTTTCAATTGTATGATTTTAAATTTTACGACCGTCAATCATACGACCTTAAACATACCTTAAACAGACCTTAAACATAAGATAAGTTAAAAGTGACATGGAAAATTTAGACTATTTAATTACTGAAGCACAGACTGATTTCGCTGCTTGCGATAATACAACTGCGCTAGAAGATGCTAAAGCTAAGTACCTTGGTAAAACCGGTGCGCTAACCAGCGCACTTAAAAGCCTAGGGAAGTTATCTGCTAAAGAGCGTCCAAAAGCAGGTGCTGCAATCAATGTGGTTAAACGAGGTGTTGAAGCGGCATTAAATGCGAGACGCGAAGCCATTCTAGATGTGGCACAAGCAAAGCAGTTAGCAGGCGAGTCTTTAGACATTACCTTGCCAGCGCGCGCGCAATCAACGGGTGGTCTGCACCCTGTGACATTGACTTTGCAACGTATTGAGCAATTATTTCACTCTATTGGTTTTGATGTAGCAACTGGCCCAGAAATCGAAACGGATTTTTATAATTTTACTGCCCTTAATATTCCAGAGAACCATCCGGCACGTGCCATGCACGACACCTTTTATGTAGATGATGATCATGTATTGAGAACGCATACTTCACCCGTGCAAGTGCACTATATGGAAGATGTGTTAAAAGGCAACAAAACACCACCATTAAAGATTATTGCACCAGGCTGCGTGTATCGCGTTGATTCAGATGCAACCCATTCCCCGATGTTTCATCAAGTAGAAGGCTTATGGGTGGATGAAGATATTAGCTTTGCGAACCTCAAAGGTGTGGTTCAAGACTTCCTGCAAAAATTCTTTGAACGTGATGACTTGACGGTGCGTTTCCGCCCATCATTCTTCCCATTTACTGAGCCTTCAGCTGAAATGGACATGAGCTGGAATGGCGGCTGGTTAGAAATCGGCGGCTGCGGCATGGTACATCCTGAGGTATTCAAACATGTGAATATCGATAGCGAAAAGTACCAAGGCTTTGCTTTTGGTTTAGGCGTTGAGCGTTTGGCGATGCTCCGCTACGGCGTGAATGATTTACGTCATTTCTTTAACAATGATTTGCGCTTTTTAAGCCAATTCTCTAAGTAACGCGAAGTATAAAACTATGCAATTTTCAGAACATTGGTTACATCAATTTGTAAATCCTAAGCTAGATGCAGATGAGCTCGGCCATGCTTTAACCATGGCAGGCCTTGAAGTTGAAGAGCAAGAGCTAGCCGCACTATTATTTAATAATGTGGTTGTAGGCGAAATTATTTCAGCAAAGAAGCATCCTGATGCGGATCGTTTGCAGCTTTGTAAAGTGGACGTAGGGCATGATAAGCCATTACAAATTGTGTGTGGTGCACCAAATGCACGCGTCGGCCTTAAAGCACCATGTGCCATGGTTGGTGCTAAGCTAGCGGACTTTAAAATCAAACGTGCCAAAGTGCGTGGTATTGAGTCTTTAGGCATGATGTGTTCTGCCAAAGAGCTAGGCTTGGCAGAAGAAGCTGATGGCTTGCTGGAGTTTCCAGCGTCAGCAACAACAGGACAAGATGTCCGTGAATATCTGGATTTAGACGATACCATATACACGATTAAGCTAACGCCAAACCGTGCCGATTGCCTGAGTATTTTAGGGGTTGCACGTGATGTTGTTGCTATTACTGGCACACCACTGACATTGCCTGCGATTAATGAAGCTAGCGTTACGACAGATAAAACACAAAACGTTAAAGTCAAGGAACCAGCAGATTGCCCGAGTTACTTTGGCCGTGTGGTTGAAGGCGTGAATGCAAGGGTACCCACCCCTGATTGGATGGTACGTGGGCTAGAACGTAGTGGCTTACGTAGCATCAGCGTGATTGTTGATATTACGAACTATGTTTTATTAGAGCTTGGTCAGCCAATGCATGCATTTGACTTGGCTAAAATTAGCGGTGATATCAATGTGCGTTTCGCACAAAAAAACGAACAAATTAAATTACTAAACGACATGGAAGCTAAATTAAGCGCTGATGATTTAGTGATTGCAGATGATTCCGGCCCAATTGCATTGGCTGGTATTATGGGTGGTGAACCTACTTCGGTGACTAATGAGTCAAACAACATCTTTCTAGAAGCGGCATTTTTCACGCGAGACGTGATGGCGGGTAAAGCACGTCGTCATGGATTGAGTACAGACTCTTCTTACCGATTTGAACGTGGTGTAGATTATGGTAATACTAAACAAGCATTAGAACGTGCAACAGGTTTGGTGTTAGATATTTGTGGCGGTCAAGCAGGCGCTATTATTGAAGTGGTAGCAACGTTACCAGAGCGTAAAGAAGTCACTCTACGCTATGCGCGCGTCCTTTCTGTATTAGGGATTGATATCTCAAAAGTAGAAACTGGCACATTACTGACACAACTCGGCTTCTCATTCACTGAATCAGATGATAGCTTTGTTGTGCAAGCACCAACCTACCGTTTTGATATTGAGTGCGAAGCCGACTTAATTGAAGAAGTTGCACGCCTACATGGCTATGACAAAATCCCAGCGATTGCTCCAGTCGCCAATCTGAATATATTGCCACTCCCGGCGGCGACACTCAGCATGAATTGGTTAAAAGACAGCATGCAGTCACGAGGCTATCAAGAGGTAGTGACGTATAGCTTTGTTGAAGAAAACTGGGAACGTGATTTGTTAGCTAATCCGAAACCTATTACTCTCAAAAATCCAATCGCCAGTAACTTAAGCACCATGCGGTCTGGCTTGTGGGGCGGCTTATTAGATGTTCTGACTTACAACCTGAATCGCAAGCAAGAGCGTGCCATGGTGTTTGAAGTCGGTAGTACCTTTCACCATGCCGACAAAGCACAAATTAAAAGTTGCGATAATACATACCGTGAAGAAACGCATGTGGCAGGCTTGTGTTATGGTGCATCGTTACCAGAGCAGTGGAGTGAAGGCGAACGAGATTTTGATTTTTATGACGTGAAAGCCTTAGTTGAAATGCTGACGCATGGTCAAGCGGAATACCGCCAAGAAACACGCCCAGCTTTACACCCAGGCCAATCAGCACGTGTGTATTTACAGGGTGAAGCTATCGGTTGGATTGGTAAGCTACATCCAAAGTGGCAACAAAAGTATGATTTGCCTAAAAGTACGATCCTATTTGAACTAGAAGCAGGACTGTTGTTAAGTACTGCACTTCCAGTCTATGAGGAAGTGTCGAAGTTTACTGCTGTACGACGTGATATTGCAGTTGTGGTTGATGATAGCGTCGAAGCTGGTGCGATAATCGATGCTGTTGTTGCAGCAAAGATACCATTGTTGCAAAAGATACAATTATTTGATATTTACCAAGGAAAAGGTATCGAAGGTGGCAAAAAAAGCCTTGCATTTCTTATACTTATGCAAGATACTCACAGAACAATGGTTGATTCAGAAGCAGAGGCTGCAATGGCTAAACTGCTCAAACTACTAGAAGATAAATTTGGTGCGCAGTTAAGAAATTAACTGAAAAAATTAATAGATAAGAAAAGTAATACAGGGGAGTATTTATGACGTTAACGAAGGCGGATTTGGCAGACCTTCTTTTTGAGCAAGTTGGGCTCAATAAGAGAGAAGCTAAAGACATGGTAGAAGCATTCTTTGAAGAGTTGAGGGTTGCATTAGAAAGAGGTGATAGCGTTAAGTTGTCAGGTTTTGGTAATTTTGAGCTACGTAAAAAAGCTGAAAGACCAGGCCGTAATCCAAAAACAGGCGAAGAGATTCCTATTTCTGCCCGTCGTGTTGTTACCTTTCATGCGAGTCAAAAATTAAAAAACAAGGTTGAAGCGCACCACTCGGCAACGTAGCTTATGCCTGAAACTATCAAAAAGGTACAGTTGCCACCAATTCCCGCCAAACGTTATTTTACGATTGGGGAAGTGAGTGAGCTATGCGGTGTTAAACCACATGTGTTACGTTATTGGGAGCAAGAGTTTACACAGCTAAAACCCGTCAAAAGACGCGGTAATCGCCGCTATTATCAACATCATGAAGTCCTGCTAATTCGTAAAATTAGAGAGTTACTTTACGAACAAGGTTTTACCATAAGTGGTGCACGTAATCGTTTAGACGGTGCCGAAGGTGGGGTAGCTTCGAAAGAAGCTGAATTTCCAAAAAATACAGCCGCACCAAATGTAGATTTAAGTTCAATTAAATCTCAAATCCAAGCAGTTATTCAATTACTTCAAGCTTAGTATATTTATATCAGAAAGTGCTGTTTATCCTTATTTAAGCTACAGCATAAACAAAGCGCCTCTAGTTTTTTATTTATAATATAGTCAACACTCAATGAGTGCATTCGGGGCGTAGCGCAGTCTGGTAGCGTACTTGTCTGGGGGACAAGGGGTCGCAGGTTCAAATCCTGCCGTTCCGACCAATTAAAACAATAAGTTGTGAAAAAATTAAACCAGCCTTGTGCTGGGTTTTTTAAAAATAGTATACGCAAAGCAAACGTTTAATTTAGTTGCTTCCGACCCATAGCCGACATTCGCAGCCACAAAAAAAGCACCCGAAGGTGCCTATTTGAATTTAACTTATATAGCTATTAATTGCCACAATTCACACATAGTCCTTTTTGGGGTTATAACCTTTAATTGCTTCAATGCCTTTAACGTTTGTCATTATTGTGCCATCAAGCATGGCTTCATTTAGGTCCGCACAAGTAATATCCGCCCCGTTAAGTCTGCCTTGCTAAAATCAGCTCTAAGTAGATTGGTATTACGTAAGTTAGCACCCCTTAAATCTGCAAAGGGTAAGTTAGGTCGGCTAATATCAGTTCCCTCGAAATTTGTATTAGCAAAGCGGCCACCCGTAGCATCTATTGTCTTTCATGACTTTAGTCTCCGTATATTTCAGTAGGGTAGAATGAATCATTATAACAATTCTCAGTTATTAAGAAATCTATCATTTCTCGTTAACTTCTCGAGTTAGTTGTTAAACTTGCTAGCCAATAAAGGGATATAAGATTCATTAAAATGAAAGCGTCGCTATGTATGACACTTGTATGATGAATTTAATTACCCTTAACATCTTAAAAATTTAAATAAAGGTTAACAACATTGTTTTATATACACATAACCTACTGCCTATTGGCACTTTAAGTAATGTTAAAAATTAAGTGATACAAACAACATTCAATATAAGTTTATTTATCAGTTATGAAAACAGCCAATCAAATACTAATGTTTTTTGATTTAACTCTTCGGTGAATTGCTTTATAAACGACCTCAATTTCAGCCTGTTCTGCTTGGTCTAGTTTGCCGTCACCGTTTGCATCAATATGTTTAAAAGTCTTTTCGTTATTTGATTTATTGCCATCTAAATATTCTGATTTACTGATAATGCCATCTTTATTTACATCTAGACTAGAAATACTAAAATTACTGCTGGTCATACCTTCACATTTAGCAGCATCCATTGACTTGCTTTCATTATGATGATTAGCGTTAGCTATATGTGAGAAGCTAACACCAAATGCGATTACAAAAAATAAAACTAATTTTTTCATAGAAAATCCAATTTTTAAATTAATATTTTTTAAGTCTATATTTTTATGAGATAAGTTCAGTGTAAGCTTGTTTTTTAAATTCAAAGTGAGTGATTTAATCAATTACAAAAGGCTAGCAAATATCTAATTAAGCTTATCTGATTTAATATAAGATAAATCTAAAAAATCGTATATCAGCTCTAAGCGAACAATTGGGCTATCTAATTGCATAAGGCGCTGCTTTTCTAGTAAAGGCAAATCTAGAAGCTCAACCCAACGGTTAGAAACCCATGATGCATCATTGTATTGATAAGGCTTAGCAATAGGAACATAACTTGGCAACACTCCTTGATCAGACAAAGATTCAGTCAACCTTTGCAAACGAGAACTAGCGGTTTTTAAATCGTCTGGGATAGGTATCTCTAAGTCATTGGGAATTTCGCTTAAATTCCCAATTAGTAAACCATCCGCTTGCTGTGTAAATGAGTGAATTTTTATTCGGTATTTCCCAATACAATCAATCATCATCAGCCCGACAGTAGTAACATCAGCATTGGTAATATTCATTAAGGTGCCTATGGATGCAAAAGGTTGGTTGCTATCCGTTTTCTCTGTTTTTTCAGGAGCAACTGCAACAATACCAAATGATGTTTTATTTCTGAGGCAGTTTTTAACCATATCCAAATAACGCGGTTCAAAAATTCGAAGCCGCATAAAGCCACCAGGGCACATCACCGACTGAAGAGGAAATAAAGGAAGAGAATAATTATTTATCATAATTAATTGACCGCTATTTTTATACTTAATTCAAGCAACTTTATCTATTTTTTCAATGAGTTTTTGTCCCACAAGTTCGGACAGTCGATCCTACTAAATGATTGCCTTTTTTAGTCTGCGACTTCCACCTCAAAAAAATTGTTGATTTAAAAAATATAAGTATGATCTTTTATCTAAATAATAAATTAAGGAGCTATTATCAAAAAAAGTCTAATCTAACCACTAAAAACTGTACTCCATGTCATGGGCTAGTCTACTAATGTCCTTTGTGGTGGCCGAAAATTATTTAAACGAAGTGGCAGGTTCGTTTTAATTGATAATGCATCAAAATTGAAGATAACTTTCAAATTTGATAACTTTAAAGATTCAATGCAATTTGCGCAGGATATTGGTCAATTACTTGAAGTTGAATGCCATCATCTAGACCTCACGATTGGCTGGATCTACTGTAGGGTTGAATTTCAGAAGTACAAAATAAGTGGGCTACATTATTTATCATGGTTGCTAAAACCAATAAACTTGCTCAATCCAATATTTAGATTATATTCAGAAACTAATAAACTTCCTATATCGTTTTCGACATTATCAAATGCTTACAGATACAGGGAAAGCCCCATCCTAAGTTAATGGCGTGTCAGTAACTTCCATTGATACGAGAGCTGTTATTAGCATTGATGATTAGGAGCATGGTAGGTAAGCAACGCTTTCTTGAGTGTCTAATAACCACGGGTTTGGGATCGCTCGATTACTTAGCTAGGACCTCAAAAAAGCGCCTAAGCCAACTGTGCCAAATAGAGAGAATTTAAACCTTCTACTTTTGAGCGCAATAAATAAAAATTCACTGGGAACCCAGTAAAATCGCCTGTGCGTATAGAACTAAACCGTTCGTAAAATCCAATAAGCTCGTGCCGAATTGAAATTACCGCCATATGAAAGGCCACCACCTGCCATTCACGCAGACAAATAGCTTCTGCAGCTTGTATCAATATTTTGTCATAGCCTTTATTTTGAAGTTTAGGTTTCACTGCAATCATGCCAAAATGAACCGTGTCTTTAAGTCCTAATTCTTGCCATTAGTAATAAATTGTGGTCACAATTTAATCCCTTAGCACACCAATTAAAATAAAGGCGTTTTCACTTTTTATGATTTTCCAACATCGGACGTGGTTGTTCGCAGGCCATCTAAAAATCGACTTCTGTCGTCCAGATTTTTCGGCTGGTTTCACCGCGATAAGAGGAGTTCACTAATTGAGCGATTACTTCAGTGTTAATGAATTATCCCTTATGAAAATTTAACATGTTGAAAATCTATAAAAAAGTAAATATATGGCTGAGGTGACATGATTAAGCAAACACATTCCAGTCTTCAGAAAACTGCCTTGCAAATTCTAGCGGATAAAGC
>JBLIIL010000008.1:0-59050 GCA_047634755.1 Methylophilaceae bacterium | reverse complement strand
ACAGGCGTACATGCGCTAATGCAGGTTGTGCATTTTGATACGAAGAGTGATCGGGATGAGCATGCTTGGGTGAGAGGCGTTAATGCATTTTTGCCACCTTCTGTCCGCGTTGTATGGTCGAAAAGAGTCACAGATGAGTTTCATGCGCGATTTTCAGCACAGCTTAGACATTACGAATATATGCTCATTAATGCCTCTGTTCCTCCAGCTATCTTAGCGACTAAAGCGGGTTGGTATCACCTGCCGTTAAGCCTTGCTGCCATGCAACAGGGGGCAAGCTATTTAATTGGTGAGTATGATTTTAGTGCTTTTCGCGCGAGTGAATGCCAAGCTAAAACGCCGATTAGAACGATGCATGAAGCCCGTGTTAAGCAGATAGGTGGTCAGTTTATTTTTAAATTTTCTGCAAATGCTTTTTTACAGCACCAAGTACGTAATATGCTAGGCGCGCTGATTTATGTGGGCAATGGTAAGTATCAACCAGAGTTTGTTAAAGAGCTGTTAGCGCAAAGGGATAGAAACTTATCGCCACCAACATTCTCCCCTAATGGTTTGTATCTAACAGGTGTTGATTATGATGAGCAATGGCAGTTACCCAGTGGTGCGAAAAATATTGGGTTAATTTAGACCAAGTATATTAAGAATCTGTGACATAAAGCTGTGTTTAAGATACTCTTATACAATTAGTATTGGATGGCTTTAGTTTATGCGAACGCGTGCAAAAATCTGTGGTATTACTCGACTTGAAGATGCATTATCTGCTGTTGAACGCGGCGCCGATGCAATAGGTCTTGTTTTTTACAAGCCTAGTCCACGTTATGTGTCTATAGGGCAGGCGGTAGCCATTAGTGCTGCATTACCACCATTTGTAAGCGTTGTTGCTTTATTCGTCGATCCCACACAGGCGGAAGTGAATGCCGTATTATCTCAAGTGCGAATAGATGTATTGCAGTTTCATGGAGAAGAATCTGAAGTAGAATGTGTGCAATATAGTTTGCCATATTTAAAAGCAATTCGCGTTAAAACAGACACAAATTTGATACAATACGCACAAACGTATACTACAGCCAAAGCATTGCTCTTAGATACCTATTCCGAGCATGCCGTTGGAGGCACTGGGCAAGTATTTGATTGGAGTTTAATTCCTAATAATCTTCCTTTACCGATAATCTTAGCAGGTGGCTTAACGCCAGAGAATGTGAGTAAAGCTGTCAAGCAAGTTAAGCCTTACGCAGTTGATGTGAGCGGTGGTGTAGAAGCCAGTAAAGGAATTAAAGATTCGGTAAAGATTGCAGCATTCATGGCGGCAATTCATTAAGGAGTAGTAATGCAGTTATATGATATGCCAGATGAACGTGGCCATTTTGGACAATTTGGAGGCTCTTTTGTTGCGGAGACATTAGTTGAAGCGCTAGATGAGTTGCGTGTGATGTATGAGAAGTATCGTCACGATCCTGAGTTCTTGGCTGAATATGCATATGACCTTAAACATTTTGTTGGCCGTCCAAGCCCGATTTATCATGCTGAACGCTTGTCAGATAAAATTGGTGGTGCACAAATCTATTTAAAGCGTGAAGACTTGAATCATACTGGCGCGCATAAAGTGAACAACACCATTGGACAAGCGCTATTAGCCAAACGCATGGGCAAGCCTAGAGTGATTGCTGAAACAGGCGCTGGTCAGCACGGCGTTGCAACAGCAACGATTGCCGCTCGCTTAGGCTTGGAGTGTGTGGTCTACATGGGTGCGGAAGATGTAAAACGTCAAGCACCTAACGTCTTTAGAATGAAATTGCTTGGTGCAGCCGTTGTGCCAGTCGAAAGTGGCTCCAAGACGCTGAAAGACGCCTTGAATGAGGCGATGCGTGACTGGGTGACCAATATTTCAGATACGTTTTATATTATCGGCACAGTGGCTGGCCCACACCCTTATCCAATGATGGTGCGTGACTTTCAAACGGTGATTGGTATCGAAGCAAAAGAACAAATGCAAGAGATGGTTGGACGTCAGCCTGATGCTATCGTGGCTTGTGTCGGCGGCGGCTCTAATGCCATGGGTATTTTCCATCCTTATATCGATGTGCCTAGTGTGCGTTTAGTTGGTGTTGAAGCGGCAGGCGATGGCATGGAAACAGGGCGTCATGCAGCGCCGTTGACTGCCACAAAAAACAGCGCAGTTGGTGTTTTACACGGCAACCGTACTTATTTGATGCAAGATGCAGATGGTAATATTATCGAAACACATTCAGTATCAGCTGGCTTAGATTACCCTGGTGTAGGCCCAGAGCATGCTTGGTTGAAAGACATTGAACGTGCGGAATATGTCGCCATTACCGATAATGAGGCGATGGCTGCCTTTCATAATCTATGTCGTACAGAAGGTATTATTCCAGCCTTGGAAACTAGCCATGCGCTAGCCCATGCTGAAAAAATGGCGAAAACCATGCGCAAAGATGAAATTATTCTAGTTAACCTCTCAGGTCGCGGTGATAAAGATATTAATACCGTTGCTAAGTTAGCTAACATTACGTTGTAAGAGCCATTTAATAGATAAAAAACGCAACTATGTCACGTATTCAAACAACGTTTGCAACCTTAAAAGCAAACAACAAAAAAGCATTGATTCCTTACATCATCGCAGGTGATCCGCATCCAAAATTCACCGTTGATCTTATGCATACTATGGTGGAGAACGGTGCTGATATTATTGAATTGGGCGTGCCTTTTTCAGATCCGATGGCGGATGGGCCGGTGATTCAACGTGCAAGTGAGCGTGCATTAGTACACAAAGTTGGCTTGCGTAAGGTGTTGTCCCTAGTCAAGGAATTTCGTCTTAAAGATAACGGTACGCCAGTCGTATTAATGGGCTATGCCAACCCAATCGAAGCCATGGGATTTAGTGCATTTACTGCAGCAGCACAAGAGGCTGGTGTGGATGGTGTTTTAACGGTTGATTATCCACCTGAAGAGTGTGAAGATTTTATTGCTGAGTTGAATGAAAGCGATATGGATAGTATCTTTTTACTTTCACCAACAACGGAAGCAAAACGCATTGATTTGGTAGTGAAGAAAGCGACTGGTTTCTTATACTATGTCTCGCTTAAAGGCGTGACAGGTTCAGCTAACTTAGACGTTGACGAAGTGAAAGCGCGCGTTGCTGAGATCCGTAAACAAACGGACTTGCCAGTCGGTGTTGGCTTTGGTGTAAAAGATGCGGCAACCGCTAAGTCAGTGGCCGCATTTGCGGATGCTGTAGTGGTTGGTAGTCGTACGGTGTTAACCGTAGAGCAGTCTAGTGAAGAAACATTAATGAGTAATATCGGTGCATTGATACAAGAGTTGCGTACAGCAATCGATTAAAACAATATTGGGGTAAGCGATGAGTTGGTTAGATAAGATTCCACAAAAGATTCAACATGTTGTCGGCAATGTGCAAAAGCGCAGTGTGCCTGAAGGCTTATGGAGTAAGTGTGATGCCTGTCAGTCAGTCCTTTACAAAACTGATTTAGAAACAACGGGTGAAGTGTGTCCTCAGTGTGGTCACCATAATCGCATCTCTGCTAGAGTCAGAATTGGCTTTCTACTAGACGAAGGTAATCAAGTGGAAATTGGTGCAAACGTAGTGCCAGTGGATTCATTGAAGTTTGAAGATAGTAAGAAATATACAGTGCGCATGAAAGATGCGCAAAATACGGTCAAAGAAACGGATGCACTGATTGTTGTGCAAGGTGCTATTTTAGAGATGCCAGTTGTTGTTGCTGTTTTTGAGTTTAAATTCATGGGTGGTTCAATGGGCTCTGTCGTTGGCGAGCGCTTTGTGCGTGGCGTCAATGCTGCGATTGAAAATAAAACACCGTTCATCTGTATTACAGCTACTGGCGGTGCAAGGATGCAAGAAGGTTTGCTTTCATTGATGCAAATGGCTAAAACAAGTGCCGCTTTGACTAAATTGGCTGAGGCTGGGTTGCCATTTATTTCGATTTTGACTGACCCTACTATGGGCGGCGTGTCTGCAAGCTTTGCTATGTTAGGCGATATTATTATGGCTGAGCCAAATGCCTTGATTGGGTTTGCTGGACCGCGTGTGATTGAGCAAACGGTACGTGAAACATTGCCAGATGGTTTTCAGCGAGCAGAATTTCTATTAGAGCATGGCGCAATTGATATGATTGTTGACCGTCGAGAAATGCGAGAGAAGCTAAATAACGTGCTATCTAATTTGATGCATTCATCAAATTAGGTAACCTTATTTGATCGCGACCTTTCGTGAGTGATTTAATAGTGAAGCCCTGTAGAGAGAACCCTGGTATAGAGAAGCCTAAGTCTCTTGCGCAGTGGTTGGCGTATATCGAAGCGTTACACCCTAAATCCATTGCCATGGGTTTAGAGCGGGTTAAAGATGTTGCTGAGCGTTTACAGTTAATACCATCATTCCCGATTATCAGCATTGCTGGAACCAATGGGAAAGGTTCAACTTGCGCGATGTTGGAAAGTATCTATCTGGATGCCGGTTATCGTGTTGGCACTTATGTATCTCCTCATCTAAAACATTACAACGAACGGGTGCGTGTTAATCACCAAGCTATTTCGGATGCAGCTTTATGTGAGGCCTTTTCTGCGACTGAAGCGGCGCGTGGCGATGTGGTGCTGACCTATTTTGAGATGGGCACGTTGGCCGCTATGTGGCACTTCGCGCAATCGAACTTAGATGTTGCTATTTTAGAAGTGGGCATGGGCGGGCGGCTAGATGCCGTTAATGTATTTGAACCAACTTGTTCCATTGTGACCTGTGTTGACTTGGACCATATGGATTATTTAGGCGATACAAGAGAAAAGATTGGTGCTGAAAAAGCAGGTATCTATAGGCCACGTAAGCTAGCGATTTGTGGCGATATTAACCCGCCTAATACGCTGGTTGATTATGCAGAACAAATTCAAGCTGATTTCCATTTGATTGGCCGTGATTTTTACGTGAATAAATTAGCACGGGGCTGGCAATATAAGTCGAGCGAAAACACATTGTCTCTACCATCATTAGCATTGCAAGGAGATTTTCAGCTTAATAATGCAGCATGTGCGATATGTGCAGTAGAAAATTTAAATCAACAGCTGCCTGTTCCATTGGATACTGTTGGTGATTCACTTAAGTCAGTGACGTTGCTAGGTCGCTTTTACCAGTACAGCCAAATGCCCGACATTATTTTGGATGTTGCGCACAATCCACAAGCAGCCGACTCTTTGGCGAATAATTTGAGTGATAAGCCATGTAAAGGGCGGACATTGGGTGTGTTTGCCATACTGGCAGATAAAGATATTGAGCATGTGGTGAGTGCGTTGTTACCGCATATTTCACTTTGGTATTTGGCTGACACGCATAATGCACGTGGTGCAACAGCAAAAAACCTAGAAAGCCACCTGCAGTCGCAAGCTGAAAAAGGCTTAACAAAGCAGTTCAATAATGTCGCTGATGCATTGCGTTTGGCCTGTATTGAAGCCGACAAAAATGATAGAATCATCGTCTTTGGATCGTTCTACACCGTAGCCGATGCGATTGACGCTTTAGATATTCAAGGGATTTAAATGCAGAAGAATCAATCTGATCTAGGATTAATTTTCAAGAAACGTGCGCGTCGGCGTCTAGTGGGTGCGATTGCACTTGTTTTACTCATGTTTATTTTGCTGCCAGTCTTGCTAGAAGACCGCACGCAAACTGATATGCAGCAAAATATCGCTATCGTGATGCCTGATGGATCTACTGGCGATGAAGTGATTTTTAGTGAAGAAGTGATTACGATCGAGGATTGGAAAGCCAAAACAGCCGTTAACACTAAAAAATTAGCTTTACGAAAAGCCACCCCTGTAAAGGCTAAAGAAAAGCAGAAAGAGAAAGCCGTTAAACCGAAAGTAACACCTAAGCCTGTAGCTGAGAAAGCCAAGCCAGTCGTTAAAGAAAAGCCTAAAGCAGTTGTTGAAGCCAAGGCTGAAATAAAAACAACGGTAGAGAAGAAGCAAGTGGTTGCAAAAAAAACTGTTAAGAAAGCTGAGGCTGCGTCAAAAGCTAACCCGTTCTATGTGCAAATCGGCGTATTTTCTGACATTGCCAATGTTAAAAAACTACAAGTTAAGCTAGATGGGATTGGCTACAAGTCTGTGACTGAAAAAATGCAGACGGCAACGGGTAAAAAAACGCGTTTACGTACATTTACTTTTGAAGATAGAAATGAAGCCGCTATCGCGTTAGAAAATATTAAAGATGCCGGCTTGACGGGCATGGTTGTTAGCCAGAAGTAAAGGTATTTTCATTTGACCTATTTTGATTATGCTGTCATTGCGATTGTTGGCTTATCCGTAGTGGTGAGTATGATGCGTGGTGCAATGAAGGAAATGTTGGCTATTTTAGGGTGGATTGCTGCCTTTTATGTAGCGAAAGCCTATTCGCCTTTGTTAGCGACATTTCTTCCAGAAGGTATTCCAACAGAAGCCTTGAAGACGCTCATTGCCTTTATTATCCTTTTAATTGCAGTGTTATTCCTGAATGGCTTATTAACGATGGCAGTTTCTGGCGTAATTAGCAAAGTCGGGCTAGGGTGGATTAATCGCTTTTTAGGGATGCTTTTTGGCTTCGCAAAGGGCTTGCTCATTAGTTGTGTATTGGTTTTATTAGCAGGATTAACCAGTTTACCAAAAGAACAAATGTGGACCGATGCAGTATTGAGTGAGCCACTTGAAATGTTAGTTAAATCAGCATTGCCATGGTTGCCTGAAAGTGTGAGCAAGCATGTCAAGTTTGATTAATTTTGTGATTAAATAGCGTAACGTTTAAGGACGACACCATCATATGTGTGGAATTATAGGTATTGTAGGAAAGAATCCAGTCAATCAGTTATTGTATGACGGCTTATTGGTGTTGCAACATCGTGGGCAGGATGCCGCAGGGATTGTGACTTGTGATGGCAATACGTTCTTTATGCATAAAAGCAATGGATTGGTTAAGGATGTCTTTCAAACACGTCACATGCGTAGTTTGAATGGTAATGCGGGTATCGCGCACGTACGTTACCCAACAGCAGGTTCTTCTAGCGCCGCAGAAGCACAGCCTTTTTATGTGAACTCTCCATTTGGTATTGTCCTTGCGCACAATGGTAACTTAACCAATTCTGAGCAGCTTAAATCAGAGATGTTTAAACAAGACTTACGTCACATCAATACCTCATCGGATTCTGAAGTGTTGCTTAATGTTTTAGCACATGAAATCGAAAGAACGTCTAAAAGTGCAGTGCTTAATAATGATATGGCTTTTGATGCGGTTGCAGGGGTACATCGTCGCTGTAAAGGCGCTTATGCGGTTGTTGCAATGATTGCTAATTTTGGCTTGCTAGCTTTCCGTGATCCAAATGGTATTAGACCGTTAGTAATCGGTAAAATGGAAACTGAAAAAGGCACTGAGCATATTGTCGCTTCTGAAAGTGTTGCCTTAGATGTTTTAGGCTTTAATTTAGTACGTGATGTTGAGCCAGGTGAATCAGTCTTTATCGATATGGACGGCAACTTATTTAGTAAGCAATGTGCTGAAAAGTCGAAATTGACACCGTGTATTTTCGAATACGTCTATCTGGCAAGGCCTGATTCAGTAATTGATGGTGTTTCTGTCTATCAAACACGTTTAGATATGGGGGCGACTCTAGCGGATAAAATTAAATGTAAGTGGAGTGACTTAGATATTGATGTCGTCATTCCCATTCCGGATACTAGCCGACCAAGTGCGCTGCAAGTTGGATTAGCATTAGGTTTGGAGTATCGCGAAGGCTTCATTAAGAATCGTTATATTGGCCGCACATTTATTATGCCAGGCCAAGAGTTGCGCAAAAAATCAGTGCGACAAAAGCTTAACCCGATTAGAGTGGAATTCGCAGGTAAAAATGTGTTGCTAATTGATGATTCGATTGTAAGAGGAACGACCTCTAAGCAAATTGTACAAATGGCGCGTGATGCAGGTGCTAATAAAGTCTACTTTGCTTCTGCTGCACCGCCAGTACGCTTTCCAAATGTGTATGGCATTGATATGCCAAGCCGCGATGAGTTGTTGGCAACAGATCGAACCGATGCGGAAATATGTGCAGAAATTGGTGCTGATGGCCTGATTTATCAAGATTTAGAAGCGTTGGAAGCCGTTGTTTTAGCATTAAACCCCAAGATTCAAGGTTTTGATTCCAGCTGCTTTGATGGCCATTATGTAACTGGTGATGTAGACAGTGTTTATTTGGATCGCATTGAGGCATTACGCGCAGATTCAATACAAACAGATAGACCGCCTAACTCAACGACACAAATGGATTTGAATCTAGTCGATACTGAGGAAGAAGAAGTAAGTGCGTAGCTCAGGTTTGGTTAAAAAGCGTCAGTAAAACGTTGCAATCGACTTGACATTTATTTCTATTAGGCGTTAAATGAAAGTGCGCTGATTTGAGTGGTTAACATTAAACAAAGCCTTACTCAGCTTGCGGGCGCATAATAAATTCTGCTAAAGCGAGAGATTAAAAACCCGTTTTAGCCTTGAGCTACTACGGGTTTTTTAATGCATGACAGCATCGATATCAATTAAGCATGGTAATAAACTAAGAGAAAAAGTAATGATAAATACACATCATCTAGAAACCATTAGTGTGAGAGCTGGCAATGAACCAACTGAGTTTGGTGAAAACTCAGAAGCCATCTTTTTGAACTCTAGTTTCCGTTTTGAAAATGCGGCGCAGGCAGCAGCACGGTTTAGTGGTGAGGAGCCTGGTAATATCTACTCGCGATTCACCAACCCAACAGTCACTGCTTTTCAAGATAAATTAGCAGCAATGGAAGGTGCTGAGGAGTGTGTTGCCACCGCGAGTGGCATGTCTGCTATTTTGGCCTGTATGATGGGTTTGTGTTCGGCAGGCGACCATATTGTGGCTTCTCAGAGTCTTTTTGGTACCACCATTCAGTTGTTTACCAATATATTGGAACGCTGGGGCTTGGAAGTGACCTTAGTTTCTTTGACGGATGTCGAAGAGTGGCAGTCGGCTGTCACGCCTAAAACTAAATTGTTTTTTGCCGAAACACCATCAAATCCACTCACTGAAGTGTGTGATATTCAAGCTTTAGCTGATATTGCCCATCAAGCAGATGCGTATTTGGTTGTTGATAACTGTTTTTGTACGCCAGCAATTCAAAAGCCATTGGCTTTGGGTGCAGATATTATTATTCACTCTGCAACCAAATATATTGACGGACAAGGACGTTGTTTAGGTGGTGCTGTACTAGGGTCGAAAGCCTTAATGGAGCCTGTATATGGGTTTTTACGCTCAGCAGGTGTCACCATGAGTGCGTTTAATGCATGGGTATTTTTGAAAGGTTTGGAAACATTGCCAGTACGTATGGAGGCACATGCGCGTAAAGCGCTGGCGTTAGCCACTTGGTTGGAAGCGCAGCCACAGGTTGCGCGTGTATTTTATCCAGGCTTGCAATCGCACCCACAATATGGCTTGGCTATGCAGCAACAATGCAATGGTGGTGGTATTGTGAGTTTTGAAGTGAAACCTAAAGTGGGGCAAACAGAACAAGAGACTGCATGGGCACTGATTGATGCAACCAAAATGATTTCTATCACTGCAAATCTGGGCGATGCAAAAAGCACGATTACACATCCGGCAACGACAACGCATAGTCGTGTGACGAAGGAGGCAAGAGAGGCGTCTGCCGTGAGAGATAGCTTAATCCGTATTGCCGTAGGATTGGAGCATGAGGATGATTTGAAAGCTGATCTTGCACTGTTGGCGCATGCATAATTAATTGGATTCTGGTTTAAAAAAACGGGGCTTTTATAAGCCCCGTTTTTTATGGGATTAATTGCTTAAAACACTGCCTTTGTAACGTACATCATGTTAAAATTTGATGATTAAAAACCTTATAAAAAAGCACGCCTAATAGTTGCTTGTAAGCTACATTTTCTTAGAAGAAAAAACGGAAATAATCTATGGATCAATTCGCAAAAGAAACCCTGCCAATTAGCTTAGAAGACGAGATGCGCCGTTCTTACCTTGATTACGCGATGAGCGTGATTGTGGGAAGAGCGTTGCCAGATGTGCGTGATGGGTTAAAGCCTGTGCATAGACGCGTATTATTTGCCATGCACGAGCTGAATAATGATTACAATAAGCCGTATAAGAAATCAGCGCGTATTGTTGGTGATGTGATTGGTAAGTATCACCCACATGGTGATACGGCTGTCTACGATACGATCGTTCGGATGGCGCAGAACTTTTCATTGCGTTATATGTTGGTTGATGGTCAGGGTAACTTTGGTTCTGTTGATGGCGATAATGCAGCGGCGATGCGATATACGGAAATCCGCATGTCAAAAATCGCACACGAATTACTAGCGGATCTTGAAAAAGAGACGGTTGATTTTGGTCCTAACTATGATGGTTCAGAGCATGAGCCATTGATTATGCCAGCCCGTATTCCAAATCTACTGATCAACGGTAGTTCTGGTATTGCAGTGGGTATGGCAACGAATATTCCGCCACACAACATTCATGAGGTGTTGAATGCTTGCTTGGCCTTGCTGAAAAATCCTGAAACAACGGTAGACGAATTAATTGATTTAATACCAGCTCCTGATTTCCCAACAGCCGGCATTATTTACGGCACTATCGGTGTAAAAGAAGGCTATCGTACGGGTCGTGGTCGCGTGGTCATGCGCGGACGTACTCACTTTGAAGATTTGGATAAAGCGGGTAACCGTCAATCCATCATCATTGATGAGCTGCCCTATCAGGTCAATAAGAAGACCATGATCGAGAAGATTGCCGAATTGGTCAATGATAAAAAAATTGACGGCATTTCTGATTTGCGTGATGAATCTGATAAAGCCGGTATGCGTGTCGTCATTGAGCTGAGACGTGGTGAAGTGCCTGAAGTGGTACTGAATAACTTATACAAACAAACTCAATTGCAAGATACGTTTGGTATGAATATGGTGGCCCTGCTGGATGGTCAGCCACGACTACTCAATCTGAAGCAAATTTTAGAAGCGTTCTTACGTCATCGCCGAGAAGTGATTACACGCCGCACTGTATTCGAGCTGAAAAAAGCCAGAAACCGTGGCCATGTGCTAGAGGGGCTTGCTGTTGCACTAGCCAACGTGGATGACATGATTGCGATTATTAAAGCCGCACCAACGCCACCTGAAGCGAAGAAAACGTTGATGGAGCGCAGTTGGCATTCTCCAGTGGTGGAAGAAATGTTGAAACGTGCAGCAATGGAAGCTTCTAGGCCAGAAGGCTTGTCTGTTGATTTTGGTTTAACGCCTAGCGGTTACAAGCTATCTGATTTGCAAGCGCAAGAGATTCTACAAATGCGATTACAGCGCTTAACAGGGCTTGAGCAGGATAAAGTCGTTAATGAATATAAAGACATCATGGATGTGATTGCTGACTTATTAGATATCTTGGCAACGCCTGCCAGAGTAACGACGATGATTACAGAAGAAATGGCTGAAATCGCGAATCAATTTGGTGATGAGCGTCGTAGTGAAATCATGGAGAGCACAAGCGATTTATCACTAGAAGACTTAATCACGCCACAAGATGTGGTGGTGACGCTTTCACATACAGGTTATGTGAAATCACAGTTGTTAGAAGAGTATCAAGCGCAACGTCGTGGCGGTCGCGGTAAACAAGCTGCACCTACGAAAGAAGATGACTTTATCGATAAGCTGTTCGTTGCGAATACACATGATTACATCTTATGTTTCAGTAGTTTAGGTCAAGTGTACTGGTTGAAAGTCTATGAAGTGCCGCAAGGTAGCCGTGTTGGTCGCGGTAAGCCAATTGTGAACTTGTTCCCATTGGCTGAGGACGAGAAAATTAATGCGATTCTGCCGGTAAAAGCGTTTACTGAGAATGAATATATCTTCATGACCACCGCGCAAGGTACGGTCAAGAAAACTGCTTTGAGTGAATTCTCTAAGCCACGTAAAAACGGCATTATTGCGATTAAATTGGATGAAGGTGATTACCTCATTGGTGCTGAAATTACCAATGGCGATCAGGATATCGTCTTGGTTTCTGATGGCGGTAAAGCGGTTTGGTTTAGTGAAGATGCTGTGCGACAAATGGGCCGTGCCACACGCGGTGTGCGCGGTATGAAATTACCAGCAGAGCAGCAAGTGCTTTCATTATTGATTGCTAGTGATGATCAGCAGTCTGTCTTAGTGGCGACTGAAAACGGTTACGGTAAACGGACTGTGCTGAGCGACTTCCGTCGTTCTGGTCGTGGAACACAAGGTGTTAAAGCGATTGCCATTAGCGACCGCAATGGTAAAGCGGTTGCAGCAAGACTAGTGAGTGAAGATGATGAAATCATGTTGATTACCACTGGTGGTGTATTGATTCGTACCCGCGTGAAAGAGATTCGCGATATGGGCCGCGCTGCGCAAGGCGTTACGCTGATTAACTTAGGCAAAGGCGAGAAGTTATCAGGACTTGAAAAAGTAGTTGAGACCGATGACAATGAAGCTGGAGTAGATGGCGCTGAAGTGGAAGTGGTTGAAGCTGACGGTAAAGAAACAGATAATCAAGCGTGATGCTCAACAAGATGGCGAGGATGAAACGTCAACAGGTGAAGAAAAGTAATTAGTAACTAATGACATCAATTTATAATTTTTCGGCGGGCCCTGCGGTATTGCCACAAGCAGTACTCAAGCGTGCACAAGCCGAAATGCTTGATTGGCATGGTAGCGGTATGTCTGTGATGGAAATGTCACATCGTGGCAAAGAGTTTTTAAGCATATTAGCCAAAGCGGAAGCAGACTTTCGTGCTTTGTTAACTATTCCTGACAACTATAAGGTCTTGTTTTTACAAGGTGGTGCAGTGGCAGAAAACGTCATGATTCCAATGAATTTACTCAATGGGGGAAGTGCTGATTACGCGATTACGGGTAGCTGGAGTAAGCGTAGCGTTAAAGAAGCAAAAGCTATTGGCAATATTAACGTGGTTGCGCAGAGTGAGCCATTTACGTATGTGCCTGATTTTGCTGATTGGACATTGAGTAAAGGCGCAGCTTATTTGCATATCTGCACCAATGAAACGGTTAATGGTGTGGAATTTGACGGCTTGCCTGATGCGGGAGGTGTGCCGATTGTCGCTGACATGTCATCGCATATCTTGTCTAAGCCTGTCGGTGTATCCAAGTATGGTGTTATTTATGCTGGCGCACAAAAGAATATTGGGCCAGCAGGTTTGTGTCTTGTGATTGTGCGTGATGATTTGCTTGAGCAAGCATCAGCAACAACACCAGGTGTTTTTCATTGGAAGCAACAAGCGGAAAACGATAGTATGGTGAATACACCACCAACATACGGCATTTATATGGCGGGTTTGGTTTTTGAATGGTTGTTAGAGCAGGGCGGTGTTGCAGCGATTGAGCAAGAGAATACTGCTAAAGCAGCATTAATTTACAACTATATCGACTCTACTGATTGTTATATAAATGAGGTTGCTGAGCAGAATCGCTCACGCATGAATGTGCCATTCTTTTTGAAAAATGAAGTACTTAATACAGCCTTTTTGGCCGGTGCTGAAACGCATGGTTTGTTGCAGCTGAAAGGTCATCGATCAGTCGGTGGTATGCGTGCTAGTATTTATAATGCAATGCCATTAGCCGGGGTGCAAGCATTGGTCGCCTATATGAAATTATTTGAGAAATCTTATTAGGTAGTATATACAAATGTCTGATTTACTAAATAAATTTAGATCTGAAATAGATGCGATTGATGCGCAAGTGCTTAAGCTTGTTAATGCACGAGCTAAGCTTGCGCGCGAAATTGGACACGTGAAAGAAGACGGTGTTATTTACCGCCCTGAACGTGAAGCGCAAGTACTACGGACCATGCAAGAAGCGAATGAAGGTCCGCTGGCAAGCGAAGCGGTTAGCAATATCTTTCGAGCTGTTATGTCGAATTGTCGTGCATTAGAAAAGAAACTTTCTATCGCTTTTCTCGGGCCAATTGGTACTTACACGGAAGAGGCTGCGCTTAAGCAGTTTGGCAAGGGCTGTGACGCCATTGTGTGTGTTTCGATTGATGAAGTGTTTCGGACATTGGAAGCTGATCAAGCCGATTATGCTGTTGTACCTGTTGAGAATTCGACAGAAGGTGCTGTTGGTTTAACCTTGGATTTATTGCTTTCTAGCCCAGTCAAAATATGTGGCGAAGTGACGCTGCCGATTCACCATTGCTTGCTATCAAAACAAACAGATATTAGTGAAATTTCACATTTGTTCTCACATGGGCAATCGCTAGCGCAATGCCATGAGTGGTTAAATAGAGTTTTACCAACAGTGCAAAGAGAAGCGGTCACCAGCAATGCTTTTGCTGCGCAAATGATTCACGACTTAGTCGCGACGGATGATACGTTTGCTGCTGCAATTGCGAGTAAACGTGCGGCAGAGTTGTTTGACTTAAATATCTTAGCTGAGAATATTGAGGACGACCCTAAAAATACCACACGCTTCTTGGTATTGGGTAAGCACGATGTCGCAGCATCAGGAGAAGATAAAACGTCGTTGGCAATTAGCACTAAAAACAAACCTGGTGCCATGGTTGATTTGTTAGAACCATTATCACGTCACGGTGTGAGTATGACTAAATTAGAATCTAGACCTTCTAAGCAAGAGCTTTGGGATTATGTCTTCTATATCGATATAGAAGGCCACCAAGCGGACGAGAAAGTAAAAGCAGCGCTTGTTGACCTAAATGACCGGGCTTCAGTTGTTAAAGTGCTCGGCTCTTACCCTGTGACTGTCGTTTAACGGCTTGGCTTGAGTATATAAAAGACCGAATATGAATATTGAGAATATTGCCCCTGACTATATCCGCGCTATTGCGCCTTACCAAGGCGGTAAGCCGATTTCTGAAATTGCTCGTGAATATGGCTTGAATGAAGCAGACATCATCAAATTAGCTTCTAATGAAAACCCTTTAGGAATGAGCCCTAATGCTGAAGTAGCCATTGGTGCTGCTATGGTAGATGTTGCTCGTTATCCAGATGGTAATGGTTTTGAGTTGCGTTCGGCAGTCAGTCGGAAGTATGGCGTTGCACAAGATCAAATCGTTTTTGGTAATGGCTCTAATGACATTCTAGAGTTAAGTGCACGCGCATTCTTGCAAGTGGGCGATGAAGCGATTTATTCGCAGCATGCTTTTGCAGTTTACCCTTTAGTCACACAGGCTGTTGGTGCAACAGGTGTTGTCGTGCCAGCAAAAGGCTATGGACATAATTTAGATGGGTTTTTAAAAGCTATTACACCGAAAACCAGACTGATTTTTATCGCTAACCCTAACAATCCAACGGGCACTTTGATTGATAAGGTGATCTTAGAGTCTTTTTTAAAGCAAGTGCCGAAAAATGTCTTACTCATCTTGGATGAAGCTTATGATGAGTATTTATCATCACATGATAAGTCGGAAGCGGTTAGCTGGCTCAGTACTTATGAGAATCTTATTATTTCGCGTACCTTTTCTAAAGCCTACGGTTTAGCAGGCTTGCGTGTGGGTTTTGGTTTAATGCATGCTGATGTTGCCGATATTTTAAATCGTATTCGTCAGCCGTTTAATGTCAACCTGCTGGCACAAGCTGCAGCTATCGCTTCTTTAGCGGATGATGGATTTGTGGCACGTAGCTATGCGGCAAACAAAGCAGGTATGTTACAGCTCACTCAAGGTCTTGAGCAGTTGGGTCTGCAATACATTGACTCTTATGCTAATTTCATTAGTTTTGCAGTGAAAAATGCTGAAAATGTAAATGAACAGTTGTTGCGGCGTGGCATTATTGTGCGGTCAATCGCTAATTACGATATGCCTGATTACTTACGTGTAAGTATCGGCTTATTTTCTGAAAATAAGCGCTTTTTAGAAGTGCTAGCCTTGATTGTAGAAAACAATGACTGAAAAAGAAAAACATAAATTCGGTAAGCTAGCAACGGATGATGTCCGGATTGTTAAGATCAAGGAATTAATAAAGCCAGCTGAAATTATCGAAAAGTTACAAGAAAGTGCGTACAGTACTGAAAATATCTTAGCGACAAGAACGGCTATTCACAATGTTTTACATGGTGACGATGATCGATTGTTGATCGTTGTCGGCCCGTGTTCTATTCATGACACAAAAGCAGGGCTTGAATATACGCGTCGTTTATTAGATGTTCGTGAACAATTGTCTGATGATTTGTTGATTGTGATGCGCGTTTACTTTGAAAAGCCTAGAACTACTATTGGATGGAAGGGGTTAATTAATGACCCTCACTTAGACGGTAGTTACGATATTAATTTAGGGCTAGAAAAAGCCCGTCAGTTTTTGCTGGATGTGAATGAGCTTGGTATGCCTGCAGGAATGGAATTTTTAGATACCATTACGCCACAATATACGGCTGACTTAGTCAGCTGGGGTGCTATCGGTGCGCGCACAACAGAGTCGCAAGTGCATCGTGAGTTGGCTTCTGGCCTATCTTGCCCTGTAGGCTTTAAAAATGGGACTGATGGCGGTGTTCGAGTAGCCATTGATGCGATTAAAACAGCGGGTAGTCCGCATCGCTTCTTATCAGTCACTAAAGATGGTGAGTCTGCCATTATTGTGACTTCTGGTAACGAGGACTGCCATGTCATCTTACGCGGTGGAAAAACTCCAAACTACTCAGCTGATCATGTCAATGAAGTTGGTGAGCAATTAGACGCGGCAGGCTTACCAACTAAGATTATGATTGACTGCAGTCATGCCAATAGTCAGAAGCAATATGAACAGCAGATTAGCGTGGCTGAAGATATTGCTGGTCAAGTCGCAAGTGGCGATAATCGCATTGCGGGTGTGATGGTGGAATCACACTTAAAAGCGGGCAAACAGTCTCATACCCCTGGTTGTGAGCTTATTTATGGGCAATCGATCACTGATGGCTGTTTAGGCTGGGATGAAACAAAAACCGTTTTAAATACACTAGCTGAGGCTGTGCGAAAACGACGGAAATCCTAAAATAATTGATTGCGATAAAAACGCCTTTTATGAGGCGTTTTCTTGTATTTATTCACGTTATTTAAAGCATCATGAAAATCATTAGCACGAACTCATTGAAGCTTGCATGGATGATTTGAAACGGATGCGTAATATAGTTTTTATATTAATTGCATTTTACTGATGTTTAATTATCAATCAATTTTAATTTTCTATAAAGTAAAAAACTCATGTACATACACGTATTAGGCTCAGGCGCAGGTGGTGGATTTCCACAGTGGAACTGTAATTGTGAAAACTGTAAAGGCGTTCGTGCTGGAACAATTAAAGCAACACCGCGAACACAATCCTCTATTGCGGTCAGTGCCGATGGTTCTGACTGGGTTTTATTTAATGCATCGCCAGATATTAAGAGGCAATTGGATGATTTTACTGTTATTCAACCTGCCCGACACGTGCGTGATACGGCAATAACAGCGATTGTGATTACTGATGCGCAAATTGATCACGTTACTGGTTTATTAACATTACGTGAACACAATAAACCGTGGGATATTTATTGTACTGATGCAGTAAAGGGAGATTTAACTACTGGATTTCCCGTTTTTAATATTTTGGGACATTTCCGGGGTATTAACCATCATGAGGTCGCAACAGATCAAACGCCATTTACAATTCCAACTGCAGAGGGCATTGAGTTCACAGCAGTACCTTTATTAAGTAATGCTCCGCCATATTCACCGCACAGAGGCAATACTGTTCCAGGTGACAATATTGGTATGAATATTAACGATACCCGTTCAGGTAAGAGCTTGTTCTATGCTCCAGGTCTAGGTGCAGCTGAACCTCATGTATTGGAATATATGCGTAATGCTGATGTTATTTTAGTGGACGGCACTGTCTGGACAGATGATGAAATGTCTAAAGAAGGTATTAGTGATAAGCGTGCCAGCGAAATGGGTCACTTAGACCAGTCTAGTGATGGCGGTATTATGAGTATATTAAATGCAATGAAAAAGCCACGCAAGATATTAATTCATATCAATAACACTAACCCAATTCTGAATGAAGAGTCATCACAGCGTGCTACCTTAAATAAAGCAAAAATTGAGTTAGCTTATGATGGCATGGATATTGAGTTGTAGGAGCTAGGATGAGTATAGACAAAATAAATTCAAAACCTTGGCCACGCGAGGAATTCGAAGATAAGTTGCGTGAAAAAGGGATGGGGTATCATATTTATCATCCGTTCCACGTGATGATGTATGAAGGAAAGTTAAGCAAAGCTCAATTACAAAGTTGGGTAGCTAATCGTTTCTACTATCAAATTTCTATCCCAATGAAGGATGGCGCAGTGCTGTCTAATTGTGATGACGTGGAAGTTCGTAAACAATGGGTAGTGCGTATTACCGACCATGATGGTATAGGTGATGCAATGGGTGGAATCGAAGCTTGGATTCAACTAGGTAAAGCTGTTGGTTTGACACGTGAACAAATTACGAGCTTAGATTTAGTCAGCCCTGGCGTTCGATTTGCAGTTGACGCCTACATTAATTTTGCAAAGCAGCGATCTTGGCAAGAGTCAGTCTGCTCTAGCTTAACAGAGCTTTTTGCACCCCATATCCATCAGCAACGTATTAGTTCATGGCCAGCGATGTATCCTTGGATTGATGAAAGTGGATTAACTTACTTTAGAAAGCGGTTGACGGAAGCCAGACGTGATGTGGAACATGGCCTAGGCGTCACCTTAGATTATTTTAGTACTACGCGTGAAATGCAAATGAAGGCAATGGAAATCCTACAGTTCAAATTGAATGTGTTGTGGGTAATTGCCGATTCAATTATGCTGGCATCCACGGAGATAACCACTGAAGGTGCTGTGTACACACGGCAACCCGTGATTAAGATTGACTAAAGAACATAAGTAAAGAGTTATTCAATAAAGAGCAATAAAACAGAGAACTATATGGCAGAAGATATACAAGATTCAGATATTTACGACATTGCATTGCACCACCGCTTTCAGTGGGAAGAAGCTCAAGATAGTTTTGTGATTCTTTTCCCTGAGGGCATGGTCAAGTTGCACGGTGGTGCAGGTGAAGTGATGCAATTGGTTAATGGTAAAGTATCAGTTGGAGAGGTTGTTGCTATATTGAAAAAAAAATTCCCTGATACTGATAGTATTGAGGCCGACATTATCGGTATGTTTGAAATGGCCTTTGTCAAAGCTTGGATTCGTAAGCTTAATTAAATATTTAGGAGAAATGCTATGTCAACACCAACATCTTTGGGTCAATCAGTAGTTCAAAAAGAGCTTAGCGGCCAAGCCAAAAATAATGGTGTAGCTGCCAATGTCACACAGACACAACCATTATGGCTGTTGGCAGAAGTTACTTATCGCTGCCCGCTGCAATGTGCTTTTTGTTATAACCCAGCTGATTTTGATAAACATACACAAAATGAGCTCAGCACAGAGCAGTGGATACAGACATTACGTGATGCGCGCAAAATGGGTGCAATTCAACTTGGCATTTCTGGCGGTGAGCCATTATTAAGAGATGACATTGAAGAGATTGTGATTGAGGCTAAAAAACTAGGTTATTACAGTAACTTAATTACTTCTGGCGTTGGTTTAACTGAAAAAAGAATCCAAGCATTTAAAGATGGTGGTTTAGACCATATTCAGCTTTCTATGCATGATATTACGGAAGAAATCAACAATTTTATTACCAATACAAAAACGTTTAAGCTGAAACAGAAAGTAGCAGCAATGATTAAGGGGCATGGCTACCCGATGGTGCTTAATGTAGTGTTACATCGCTATAACATTGGCCATATCAAAGAGATTATGGAAATGGCAGAAGCTCTCGGTGCGGATTATCTTGAGTTAGCGAATACGCAGTATTATGGATGGTCGTTAGTTAACCGAGATCAGTTAATGCCACTTAAAGAGCAGGTGGATGAAGCTGAAAGAATAACTAAGGAGTTTAGGGAGAAAGCTAATAGTAAGATGAAAATTTTCTTTGTGGTCCCAGACTACTTTGGCGATAGACCTAAAAAATGCATGAATGGCTGGGGTGAAGTATTCATGATTGTGGCAGCCAATGGTGATGTACTGCCTTGTCATTCAGCACGTGTGTTGCCAAATATAGAGTTTCCTAACGTTCGTGAGAACGGACTTGAATATGCATGGAAAGATTCGCCGGCTTTTAATAGGTACCGTGGTGATGACTGGATGAAAGAGCCTTGTCGCAGCTGCTCTGAGAAAGAAAATGACTTAGGCGGCTGTCGTTGTCAAGCATTCTTGTTATCAGGGGATGCGGAGAGTGCAGACCCTGTTTGCTCACTCTCACCAAATCATCACTTAATTGAACAGGCAATAGAGGATTCGCAAAACCCCATACTGTCAGAAAAGCCTATTTTATTTAGAACCAACGAAAAATCTAAGGAATATGGAGAAGGTAACAAAGAGAGGATTGAAGGTTTTCATGCTGTACCTTAGTACGGAGCGACTTATATATTAGATCTTAATATTAGACGGTATAATTAAAGGCGCAAATGAAGCGCCTTTTTTTAATAGTTACCATTAGTTAAATTAATTAAACATATAGTTATAAAGAAATATATTGAAATCAAAATCTAACCTTCTAATCTATGCATTAGCATCTCTTGCTGCTTTAGCACCATTCGCTATTGATACCTATCTGCCAGCCTTTGATGTAATGGGTGAAGCCTTAGATGCAACAGATATACAAATCCAACAAAGTTTAACATTTTACCTACTACCTTATGCGGCAATGACCTTATGGCATGGTGCTATCTCTGATGCAATCGGCCGTATTACTACTATTAAATGGGGCTTGAGTATATTTGTATTGGCGAGTATTGGCTGTGCTTTTGCATCAAATGTAGAAACACTCTGGCTTTTTAGAGCTTTGCAAGGTGCTAGTGGTGGAGCAGGTAATACGGTTGCACGTGCCATGGTGCGTGACTTATTTGAAGGGCCGCAAGCACAACGAGTAATGGCAACTGTACAAATGCTTTTTGGTATTGCTCCCGCGGTTGCGCCAATTATTGGTGGTTTTCTACTTGGTATAAACTGGCAAATAATTTTTATATTTCTAGCGTTATACTCAAGTGTTAGCTTATGGGCTGCCGTTAAGTTTTTACCAGAAACCATGCCGCCGGAAAGGCGTATGAAGCTTTCTGCTGCGAACGTAATCAAAAGTTACAAAACAATTTTTAGTGATAGTGAGTTTGCTAGGATTATTGTTGCTATTGGCGCTAATTTTTCGGGTTTTTTTGTTTATGTACTCGCTAGTCCAGTTTTTTTGGGTAAGCATCTAGGTCTAAATCCTCAACAATATGGTTATTTGTTTGTCCCAACCGTGGTAGGCATGGTGATTGGCTCATATTTGGCTAAGCGTGCTGCTGGGCGGGTTTCTTCACAGAAAGTAGTTAAGCTAGCTTACGTCTGGATGCTGCTTATTGCCTTGGTTAATATTATTGTTTGTTATACTCAGCCAGTGAGCTTGATCGCCAACATCTTACCTATAGCACTATTCAATATTGGTATGGCAATGTGTATGCCTATATTGTCTTTAGCGGCACTGGATAGGCATCCTAAAATACGAGGTACCGCAGCTTCAGGGCAAGCGTTTATGCAGATGCTACTGTCTACTGTATCAGCAGGTCTTATCGTGCCTTTCGTCTGGTATGCCCCATCTGGACTGGCCATTACAATGCTTATTTACGTATTGGTTGGTTTATTCGTTATTACTAAAACACAGTTATGGCAAACAAAAGAATAGAGAGCTAAAGAAAGAGGATTCCTTTCTTTTCTATATTAAATACAATGACTATTACAAGAGTAATTGCTACAAAAAACTTAACTTATTTATACTGCATTGCGTTGTTAAGAATGTAAAATACATTCTACTGATTTTTATTTTGTGTCAGCCATCTTGGATGGGGCGCTAGACACTTTGCAATTCAAGGTTAAGGTTACATTAATGGCAGAAAAAGAATACGACGCGGACTCCGTTAAGGTTCTTCGTGGGTTAGAGCCTGTACGTGCAAGACCAGGCATGTATACGCGCACGGAATCCCCAACGCATATTGTGCAAGAGGTTATTGATAACGCGGCCGATGAAGCATTAGGCGGACACGCTACTAAAATCAACGTCAATATTTATAAAGATGGTGCAGTTCAAGTCATCGACAACGGCCGAGGCATTCCAGTACAAATTCCAAAAGGTGAGACGCAAGCAGCAGTTGAGTTAGTCTTTATCCAACTGCACGCAGGTGGTAAGTTTGATAAGGAAGATGAAAGTAGTTCCTATCGTTTCTCTGGCGGTTTACATGGGGTTGGCGTATCAGTTACTAATGCCTTATCAACGCGTTTAGAAGTACAAGTAAAACGCGATGGTAACAAATACAGTCTAGCGTTTGAAAACGGCGAACGCGTACAAGCCTTAGAGGTGACTGGCACGTGCGCCAAAAAAGACACAGGTACAACCGTTAAATGCTGGCCAGACCCGAAGTACTTTGATGCGCCAAAAGTATCGCTTACACAGCTAGAACACCTGATTAAATCAAAAGCCGTCTTATTACGTGGTGTCACGGTGACACTTTCAATCCAAGGCGATGAGGGCTTTGAAGAAAAGGCATGGACCTATAATGGAGGCTTGCCACAATACTTAAATGAATTAATTGGGGAGCGACAACTAGAGGAGGGGCAAGAAGTTGTGATTCCGACCATTTCGGGTGAGTCTTATGCAACCGAAAATAACGACAGCGTATCCAAAGGTGAAGGCTCTATTTGGGCCATATCATTTGGCTTAGGTGGCGGACGAGGAGAATCGTATGTCAATTTAATTCCTACGCTCTCAGGAGGTACGCATGAAGCAGGGATGCGTAATGGCGTATTTGAAGCCGTTAAAACGTTTATGGAGCATCACAGCATGATGCAACGCGGCGTTAAAATCACTTCCGAAGATGTGTGGAATAACGTGTGCTACATTTTGGCGGCTAAAGTGCTAGACCCACAATTCCAAGGCCAAACCAAAGAGAAGCTGACCAATCGCGATGCCATGAAAATGATTGCTTCATCAGTTCGTCCAATCATGGAAAACTGGCTGACGCAAAATATCGAATTTGCAAAACGTATTTCTGATTTGGTGAATAGCACCGCAGCAGCACGTAATAAATCGACCAAGAAGATTGAAAAGCGTAAGACAACGGGTATTAATTTAATGCCAGCCAAACTCACAGATTGTGAAGCTGCAGGTACCATGGAGGCGGAGCTCTTTCTAGTGGAGGGTGATTCCGCTGGTGGTAGTGCCAAAATGGGCCGTAATAACGAGTTCCAATCGCTATTACCGTTACGCGGTAAAGTGCTGAATACTTGGGAAGTCGACGCGGGACGTATCTTCGGTAACTCAGAAGTGCATGATATTTTTGTCGCACTCGGTATTGAGCCACACACCATGCAAGATGACCCTGATTTTTCAGGTCTGCGCTACGGTAAGCTTTGTTTGCTTTCTGATGCGGATGTCGATGGTTCACACATTCAAGTATTGCTACTTACCTTATTTTTAAAACATGCGCCTAAGCTGATTGAGCGTGGTCATGTGTATATTTCACAACCGCCGTTGTATCGTATTAATGTGCCTGCACAAGGCAAAAGTAAACCCATGCGCAAGCTGTATGTTGCGGATGATTTAGAAAAAATGGCGACCATCGAAAAACTCAAACGCGAAGGTATTGCGGAAGAAAAGCTTGGCATCCAACGCTTTAAGGGTTTGGGTGAAATGAATCCAGACCAACTTTGGGAAACCACGCTATGTCCAGATACGCGCCGCTTAATTCAAGTGCGCTTACCTGAGCTAGAGTCATCAGATGCTTTTGATATGTTTAATATGCTGATGGCTAAAAACCAAGCCCCAGCGCGAAAAGAGTGGATAGAGCGCCGCGGGAATGATGTGGAGGTAGATGTTTAATGAATGATATAACTGATATAGATAAGCTCGAGCCTAATGACGATGCTGTCGTCATTAGCGAATACGCAGAAGAAGCCTATTTATCCTATGCGATTTCCGTTGTAAAAGGCCGTGCTTTACCATCGGTTGAAGATGGTCAAAAGCCAGTACAACGCCGCATTTTATATGCGATGAAGGAAATGAATCTCGTCGCAGGGGCTAAACCAGTCAAATCCGCCCGTGTAGTGGGCAATGTGCTGGGTATGTATCATCCACATGGCGATAGCTCCGCTTATGAAGCCGCCGTGCGTTTAGCGCAAGACTTTACCTTGCGTTATCCACTCGTCGATGGCCAAGGTAACTTCGGCTCACGGGATGGCGATGGCGCTGCTGCCATGCGATACACTGAAATGCGTTTATCACCGATTGCTGACTTGCTGTTATCTGAAATTGATCGCGGTACGGTCGACTTCCAAAACAACTACGATGGTGCCTTCCAAGAGCCAACGTTATTACCAGCACGTTTACCAATGATGTTGCTTAACGGCGCTTCTGGTATTGCCGTTGGTATGGCAACAGAAATGGTGCCGCATAATATGCGGGAAGTGGCGAATTCCGTCTTGCATGTCATGTCTAACCCAAAGACGACGACAACTGAGTTAATGGAACATATCCCAGGCCCTGATTGGCCTGGAGGTAGTCAGTTGATTACGAAAACGTCTGATATTCATGAGATGTATGACACAGGCCGTGGTTCGTTAAGGTTACGTGCACGTTGGGTAGTAGAACCAATGGCACGTGGTCAATGGCGCGTGATTATCAATGAATTGCCAAATAGTGTTTCGGTTGAAACCATTCAAAATGAAATCCTTGCGATTTCAAATCCAAAAGCCAAAAAAGATAAAAAAACCATCGATCAAGATCAGTTGCTCTTGAAACAATCAGCTTTAGCCATGATCGATACGGTAAAAAGTGAAGGTAAAAAAGATGTTCGCTTAATCATCGAGCCAAAAACCAGTCGCGTTAATGCTGATGAAATGATGGCATTCCTACTATTGCACACCAGTCTGGAAGTCTCATGTTCAGTGAATATGGTCATGATTGGCACTGATGGTCGCCCAACGCAAAAGAACATGCTGACGGCTTTGCAAGAATGGATTGAGTTCCGCTTAGATGTGGTGCGTAGACGTTGTCAGTTTGATTTAGATAAAACCAATAAACGCATCCATATTTTAAAAGGCCGCATGATCGCCTTTATCAATATTGATGAAGTGATTAAAGTCATCCGCAATTCCGATGAGCCAAAAGAAGACTTAATCAAAGCTTTTGATTTGTCAGATATTCAAGCCGAAGATATCCTCGAAATCAGATTGCGTCAACTAGCACGATTAGAAGGTATTAAGATTGAGAAAGAGTTAGAAAAGCTACGCCAAGAAGCTGAAGGTCTGGATGGTATATTAGGCAGTAATACTAAGTTAAAAAACCTTACTGCTCGTGAAATTAAGCAAGATGCTGAAAAATACGGCGATGATCGCCGTACGTTAATTAAGCCTGTAGAACGCACACAAGCTAGCCAAAAATCATTCGTAGTCGATGAGCCAGTAACGATTTTACTCTCGCAAAATGGTTGGATACGAGCAAGACAAGGTCACAACGTAGAGCGTGAAGCCATTACATGGAAAGCTGGCGATAGTGAGTTAGCGGTAATAGAAACACGTACTATTAGACCCATTATCATCCTCGATTCCAATGGTCGCTGTTATGCCTTCGATGCCTCCAGCGTTCCGCGTGGTAAAGGGGATGGCTTGCCAGTGAGTTCTATCATTGAGCTACAAAATGGCGCAAACATAGCAGCTGCCATGTCAGGTAATGAAGAGGATAAATACTTATTCACATCATCTAATAGCTATGGCTTTATTGCACCATTGAAAGGCTTAATTGCACGACCAAAAGCGGGTAAAGTCTTCATGAAAGTGGAAGCTGGCGTGAAAGTGCTTAAGCCGATTAGGTTGGATGATAGAGAGTTCCTAGCGGCTACCTCATCAGAAAGTAAATTATTGGTATTCCGATTGAATGAAATCAATGAGTACCCGAATGGTGGGCGAGGTGTGAAAATCATGGACATCGCTAAAGGTAAGCTACTGACTAGTGTTGCGTTGTGTGATGATGAAGCAGCAACTGTGGTTGTTAAGGGTAAGGATAAAGTGATTAAGGGTGAGGATTTTGCTAAGTGCTTGGGTAAGCGGGCTCGGAAGGGGGCGGCTTTTGTTGCTGTTAGGGCTAAGGCTAAGAGGCAGAGTGGGTAGTTTTAACGAGCGAAGGGTAAGAGTATGAACCTAGTCATAAAATTAGCCAAGTAGGGTGGACAATGTTTTGTTGCCCACCCTACGATAAAGCAATTTTAACCCATTTCTTTCCACGTTAAATAAACCCGACAATCAAACTCCAGCTGATGATAATCCGGTTCCATATGCTCACAGAGCTTATAAAACGCCTTGCTATGATCCCGTTCCTTCAAGTGCGCTAACTCATGCACCACAATCATTCGTAAAAAATCCTCAGGTAGTTCCTTGAACGTATCCGCAATACGAATCTCTTTCTTGGCTTTTAACTTACCACCTTGCACCCGAGAAATCGCCGTATTGAGGCCAAAGGCATGATGGCTCATGGTTAAGCGGCTATCGAAGGCGACTTTGGCTAGGGCGCTGACGTTGCGTAGGTAAGTTTGTTTAATCTCGTTACAGTAGGTGTATAAAGCTTTGCTGGTTTGTATGGTGTGAGACTGCGGGTAACGGGATGTGATGTAATCACCGAGTTTCCCTTGAACTTGTAGCTGGCTAATTTGATCTTGTAGCGCTTGCGAGTAGTGCTGTATGTATTTAAGTTTGTTGGTCACAAGCTAACTTATAAAGCATTAATGATGCAGCGTATCTTCAGCATTTTTCTCTACTAAAAAGGCTGCTTGATGTTTGTTGATGTACCAAATCAATACCGTTGCGTAGACAAAGGTTGATAGCATAATCACGCCAATAACGATAGCTTTGAATGTTTCGATGTGCTCAAAGTCTGCTGGAATCATGGTGAGCATGACGATGGATAAACCACCTTTGATACCTGCAAAAGAAAGTACGGTTGTCCAACGGCGGTTGACATCGACCATTTTGGTCGTTTTATTGGTAATCCATGCAAACACCGTCATCATTGCCGCACGAATCACCGTGGTGGCGATGAACATGATGAGGATTTCAAAACGGTAATGCCAGAGTAAATTAAGGTCTATCATTTCTGCCATGGCGATAAATAGGATGGTGTTAGCGACCATGGCTAATAATTGCACGTCTTCTTTATTGCGCAGGTGTCGATTTTTTTCTTCTAACGTCGCCTTAACGCGCTTGATAATCGTGCCGATGATACCTGCAGATGTTTTGATATTCATGGCTTCCACCGTCAATGAAACTTCATCATCAGTGATTTGTTCACTTTCTTGTTCAATGTGCTTATTCATCACATGGTTGACCGTGATGGTGGCAAAGATCACAGCTAAGATGCCTGATAAATGCATATGTGAATGGCCGCCAAATAGATTGAGTAATACATAGAAGTGTTCAGCTAGTTCAAAAGCGCCGTAACCTGCGAGGATTAAAATCATCATTTCAGCAATACGGTTTTCCGTTGTTTTCATTAGCATGAGGCCAGTAAAACCAATACCAACGCCGACGATGATAGAGCCGAAAATGACAGCGAAGCTGATTTCAGCGATATAAGCAGGCGTGATAACGCCACCTTTTAGTGCAAATAAGCCAATGAATACAAAGATAATTAAGGCAGTTGCATCGTTAAATAAGCTTTCGCCTTCGGCAAGCATTTTGAGTTGATGCGGTAATTCGAATTTAGAGAAGATGCTCACGACAGACACAGGGTCTGTTGCTAGCACCATGGCGAATAACATGACAACGGCAGCATTGCTCAAATGGTAATCAGCGAATAACCAATCTGAAATCGATAGCGCCATGATGATGGATAGCGCCACGGCGACGATAGACAGATATAACAAGCTTAAACCATGGGTCTTTAAGTCGCGTAATTTAAGTTCTAAGGAATCAGAAATGAGCAGTACTGGTAGTAAAAAGATGACTAATTTAGCAAAGCTTTCAGGGTCCCCTGTGATGACTGGTGCCTGCTTAATTGAGTAGTGCGCGACAAATGACAATGCGATTAAGCCAAGTGGAGAGGGAACTTTAAACTTTTCTTCTAGTTGCAAGGCAAAGAACAGAATACTGGCAACCATAATTAAGGTAATAATCATAAGGGCGTGACTTGTTTTTAATGATGAATATTGAGCTTTATTATCGCATATTGTGATACGCCATTCGCTTTATTCGATTAGGTTGGTGCTTGTCTTTTCTTTGGCCTTTTCTAGCTTTTTGATGAACGAGAATATCGAGCATAGATCGCGCCAGACCTTGGGTAGCATCCAAAACATGATTAAAATAAATACACATAATAAGCCAATAAAAGCAGCAGAGTGTATCAACCCCAATTATCCGCTGCCCAAAAGCAGGCCATCCTCCCCAATCGAAGTCACCATATTACTCGCTGGCTCAACTAAGGCCGCTACCGAGTGCAATTCTTTAGATAAAATTCATGTTTTAACATTAATTGCTGTTTAGAGAATCTTAAGTATAAATCAAGTTATTGTCGTATATTTCCCATTTTAAGTAATACTATCTTAGCGAAAGCTGGCTTTAAAAAATTAATGCTGTACTCGCCGTATAAAAATCAGTAGCATTTGGATGGATGTTAAACAATAAGATTAATAAACTTTACTATTTAAAATTAGAACTGTAAGAGGGAGTTTTCATGGAGAATGCAATAAGATATGCCGCTATAGGTTTTGCTTTAGCGGCAAGTGCTAGTACTCAGGCAGCAGGATTTGCGTTAATCGAACAAAGTGCTAGTGGTATGGGTAATGCTTATGCAGGCGGTGCTGCGATAGCAGAAGACGCAAGTACCATTTTTTTCAACCCTGCTGGCATGACTTATATTGAAGGCACACAAGCAATAGGTGCATTACACTTAATTAAGCCTAATGCTCAGTTTAATGACAAAGGTTCCAGTTCGGGTGGCGCATTCACGCCATTAGGAGATGAGGGGCCTAATGCTGGAGACTTGGCTTTCGTACCTAATTTTTTCTTTATGACAGCGCTTAGTCCATCAATTAAAGTCGGTGTGGGTGTGAGTGTGCCTTTTGGGTTAAAAACTGAATACGATGATAGATGGCTAGGTCGCTTCCAAGCGAGCAAGTCTGAACTTAAAACGATTAACATTAACCCTTCAATTGCATACAAGCTTAATGATCGGTTATCAGTTGGGGCTGGGGTGTCACTTATGCGCGCTGAAGCGACGCTAAGTCGAGCGGTTAATTTTGGCGCTGGAGGAGTAGGTGATGTTGAAATTAAAGGAGATGACTGGGGCTTTGGGTTTAATTTAGGCGCGATTTATCAGTTAACATCAGATACACGTGCAGGGGTGGCATACCGTTCTAAAGTTAAACAGAAGCTGGATGGTGATGCAAAATTTACTCGACCTGCATTGGTGCCTAATGCAGGTGCTGCGGCTGATGGTGACGTGACGGCAAAATTAGATTTGCCAGAAACTTTTTCAGTCAGTTTATTTAGTGAGCTTAATAGTAAATGGGATGTAATGGGAGATGTTACTTGGACTAGGTGGAGTCGTTTTGAAGAGTTAAGAGTACTTCGAGAGAGTGGGACAACATTAACAGTTACACCAGAAAACTGGGAAAATACTGTACGTTATTCTATTGGTGCAACTTATCACTATAGTGACGCGATAAAGCTTCGTGCTGGTTTAGCTTATGATGAGGAAGCAATTAAGGATGAGTTCCGTACTGCACGAATTCCAGGGAACGATCGAAAGTGGGTGTCGTTGGGAGCTAGTTATAAAGTGACGCCAGTCTCAACATTTGATATTGGTTACTCTCATTTGTTTATCAGTGATGTGAAGATTGATGATAATCAACTAGCTGCTGGAAATGGTCGGCTAAAAGGAGAGTATGAGGGTAGTGTTGATATTTTAAGTTTGCAATACACGTATAACTTTTAATTGAATTTCATTGTTTCTGATAATAAAAAAGAGGTTTAAAAGCCTCTTTTTTATTTTAATAAACTTACTCAATGAGTAAGTCTAGTTTCCCCGGTACACCATTCATAGTGTCAGCATCTTCAAGCGCTTCTTTACGGGCAGAAATGATGGGCCATGTTTTCGCAAGGCGCTCATTTAGCTCAATAAAGTGTTGCTGGTCGGCTGGTACATCATCTTCGGCAAAAATAGCCTCAGCAGGGCACTCTGCAACGCATAGAGTGCAATCAATGCAATCATCTGGGTTAATCGCTAAGAAGTTTGGGCCTTCTACAAAGCAATCGACAGGGCAGACATCAACACAGTCGGTATATTTACATTGAATACAATTTTCGGTGACTACATACGTCATTTTCGTTCCTTTTTAAATCTTATGTGATGTTAATCTAATTTACGTTACTCGTGTTTATATAATCATGCCAGCGCCAACGGTATTGTTGGTGCTTTCATCAATCACAATAAATGCGCCTGTCGCACGATTTGTTGTATAACTATCGACCATTAACGGTTGAGCGAGCTTAAAGCTGACACGGGCAATGTCATTCATTTTCAAATCAGTCGTTTGTTGCTTTTCTAATGTGTTCACATCCACTTTATATTGAATCGCTGCAATCTTCGCTTTTGATTCACGTGCCGTATGACGGACGATATACGTACGTGCTGGCGAAAGTGGTGTTTCTGATAACCAGCACACGAATGCATTAATCTGCTTCACAGTTTGCGGTAAGTCGCTAGATTTCACAATCATGTCGCCACGTGATGTATCAATTTCATCTTCAAGTAGTAATGTCACGCTTTGTTCCGTTGGTGCTGTTTGCAATTGCTCATCACCAATTTGAATCGCTTTTACCTTAGATTCATAGCCATTTGGTAATACAGTTACCGAATCACCTACTGAAATTTCACCAGACTCTACACGGCCCATAAAGCCTCTAAAGTCGTGTAGTTTTGCATCGGCACTAGCATGAGGACGGCAAACAAACTGTACTGGAAAGCGAAAAGCCTCTTCGGCTTCAGCATGCGCTACTGGTGCTTTTTCAAGCAATTCCAGTAATGAGTCGCCTTTGTACCAAGCCATATTGTCTAAACGGTCGACTAACATATCGCCATTTAAAGCCGACATTGGGAGGAATTGAATATCTCGCGCACCAGCTAAACCAATCTCTTCAGCGAAAGACATATAGTCTGCACAGATTTTATCGTAGGCATCTTGACTATAATCAACTAAATCCATTTTATTGACAGCAACAACAATGTGCGGAATACCTACCAAATGCGCTAAGTAACTATGGCGACGTGTTTGTGTGAGTACGCCTTTACGCGCATCAATCAAAATAATCGCAAGGTTAGCGGTAGAGGCGGCAGTCACCATGTTACGGGTGTATTGTTCATGGCCTGGCGCATCTGCAATAATGTACTTGCGAGTGCCTGTCGTGAAGTAACGGTAAGCCACATCAATAGTTATACCTTGTTCACGTTCAGCTTGTAGGCCGTCTGTTAGTAACGATAAATCAACCGTCTCCGTACCGCGCTTTTTAGACGTGTTTGAAATGTTAGTCAGCGTATCGGTTAGGATTGTTTTGCTATCAAACAGTAAACGGCCGATTAAGGTGCTCTTACCATCATCCACGCTACCGCAGGTCATGAAACGTAATAAAGAATTTTCTTTTAGTTCTATGTTTTGCATATCGTTATTCATTAGAAATACCCCTCTTTTTTACGTAGTTCCATACTGGCTTCAGAGGTTTGGTCATCCAAGCGGGTTGCACCGCGCTCAGTAATCGTTGTTGTGGCTGTTTCAATCACAATTTTGCTGGTTGTATCTGCATCTGAGTAAACAGGAGCAGTACAAGTGATGTCACCAACGGTTCTAAATCGCACTTGTTTCTTCACGATTTCTTCACCATCTTTAGGCTTGTTAATCACTTCGCCATTCGCTAGCTCAACGTTAGCTGGGATAATGTCACCGTTACGGATGATCACATCACGCTCGTGTGAGTAATAGATGCTTGGGAGCTCTAAGTTTTCACGTTCGATGTATTGCCATACGTCCATCTCTGTCCAATTTGATATAGGGAAGGCACGAATGTTTTCACCTTTGTGTGAACGGGCGTTATATAAGTTCCAAAGTTCAGGGCGTTGGTTTTTAGGGTCCCATTGACCAAACTCATCACGGAAACTCATGATGCGCTCTTTCGCACGTGCTTTTTCTTCATCACGACGTGCGCCTCCAATACAGCAATCAAAACCATGTTCTTCAATGGCTTCAAGTAATGTTACTGATTGATGCTTGTTACGCGGCTCATCTGGGTGCCTCAGTACAATCGTACCGCGCTCCATAGAGTCTTCTAATGAACGCACGATTAAACGTTCGCCCATGTCTTTCACGCGGCGATCACGGAACTCCAATACTTCTTTGTAGTTATGGCCAGTGTCAATGTGCATTAAAGGGAAGGGGAAGCGACCAGGACGGAATGCCTTTTCAGCCAAGCGGACTATACATAAAGAATCTTTGCCGCCTGAAAATAGCAATACAGGGTTGCTGCATTGGCCAGCTACTTCACGAAGGATGTGAATCGCTTCAGCTTCTAGCCAATCTAAATGAGAGAGCGTTTTTTTAGTTGTCATATCTTTTAATATTTAAAATTTAATTAGTTGAGTGGGTCTGACCACACTGCAAATTCATTACCACTTGGTTCTGTAAAATGAAATCTTCTGCCACCAGGAAAGTCAACAATCTCTTTCGTGATGATGTCAGAAGCATTCACAATCTTTTGGTAAGTCTCTTCAAGAGTCTTACTGTAAAAACACTAATAAGGCTGCGCCATTTTGTGTTGTTAATGCTAGCTCTGATGCGAAAAACCGCCATCAAAGCCTTTGTTTTCAAAAGTCGTATAAGCTTCGCCAAAATCGGTAAATGACCAATTGAATACCGATTCAAAGAAACGTTTTGTCGCTGGGATGTCCTTTGCAGGGAATTCAACGTAATTCAATTTTTCATGCTTACTCATTAGGCTGGCCTTATTGTTTACTTCTTAACGTGTAAACCACATTCTTTGCTGTTAGGGTCTTCCCACCACCAGCGGCCTGCGCGAACATCTTCACCCATGGCAACTGACCTTGTGCAAGGGCCGCAGCCAATGCTTGGGTAAAACTCGTCATGCAATTTATTGTAAGGCACATCGAACATGCGGATGTAAGCCCAAACTTCTTGCTCAGACCAACTGCTTAATGGGTTGAATTTTTCTAACTTATTACCTTCGTCAAATTCACGGGTCGGTAAGCTAGCACGTGTTGTTGCTTGCTCAGCACGCATGCCGGTAATCCAAGCTTGTTTGCCATTTAATGCACGCTTGAGTGGCTCAACCTTACGCATAAAGCAGCAAGCCTTACGAAGCTCAATGCTTTCGTAAAAAGCGTTGATGCCTTTTGTGCGCACATAATCTTCAACTGCTTCATGCTTAGGGAAGAACACAACAGGCTTCGTGTCGTAATTGCTTTCCACTTCAGCCATTAACGTGTATGTTTCAGCAGGTAGGCGACCAGTATCCAGTGAAAAAATCTCAATTGGGAGACTTCCCTTCATGATGATATCTGTCAGCACCATGTCTTCAGCGCCATAACTATTTGCAAAAGTGATATTACTCAGTTCAGCACTGGCACTTTTGAGTAATGCGAGCACTTCAGCACGCTTAGTCGTTACGCTCGCTTTGAGCGCATCGGTTAGCTCTGGCGTAGTTGCAGGGTTATTCGTCGCTGGTTTCAGCATAGAGACGCCTAAATCCATTAACGACTCACTCTACGCCATACTGGCACATCATCCGTTGCACTTTGATAAGGCTCAGCAAAGTCATTTAAACTCGCAATCGCTTCTTCTGCATTACGACCTTCTTTAATTTGATAGCTGTTAAAGCCAGAGCGTTTTAAGAAGAACAACTGGTCGCACATGATATCGCCAACTGCACGTAATTCATTCTTAAAGCCATAACGCGTGCGTAACAAGTTACCTAAAGTAAAGTTACGGCCATCTGCAAAGATTTGCACGTAAACGGCAATCACCGGCAAGCTGTTTAAATCATCAAATGCTTCAGCTAGCGCTTCAATTGGCTCATGCGTTTGTAGCACAATACCAATTTCACCAGCAGCCATACGGCTTGCAAGCGCTTCTTTATTTGCCAACCAAATAGGGAGTGGCAGTAAGATTTTGCCTGATACTGGAATTTCAGTGCCATCGATTTGTTTTTGCGTGAAAGTATCTTCGCCATGTAATTTAAACATCACGACTTTACCAGCTTGCTTACGGATTGGCTCGTCACCGTATACTGGAGGTAGCATGCGTGTCCATTCGTCTTGAGCGATTTTATCGCCGATAATTAACTGGCTCATGCAGACTCCTTCTCTGCGTAAACATTGGCTTTGAACGGATCAGCACCAACACGGCGAACCGTATCAATAAATTGCTCTTCATCCGTACGCTCTTTGATATAGGTATCGATGAGCTTTTGAATCACTGCTGGCATCTCATCAGCGGCGAAAGAACGTCCAATGACTTTACCTAAGCTAGCGTCGTTACCTTTTTTGCCACCAATAGAGACTTGGTACCACTCTTCATCATCTTTATCGACACCTAAAATGCCGATGTGACCAACGCTATGGTGACCACATCCATTCATACAGCCTGAGATGTTGATTTCAATCTCACCAATGTCGTGCAAGTAATCTAAGTTATCAAATTGCGCTTGGATTGATTTAGCAATCGGTAAGCTTTTTGCATTAGCCAAGTTACAGAAGTCACCGCCAGGGCAGCAAATCATGTCAGTTAACAAGCCAATATTAGCTGTCGCTAAACCAGCTGCGTGGGCTTTTTCCCAAACAGTGAATAAGTCACTTAATTTCACATCTGCCAAAATCAAGTTTTGTTGATGTGAAACACGTAACTCACCAAAGCTATAAGTATCAGCTAAGTCAGCAGTCGTGTGCATTTGCTCACTAGATGCATCACCAGGCGCTTCGCCATGTGTTTTCAGTGACAATGTCACTGCACGGTAGCCATCTGTTTTGTGTGCATGCACACAACGTTTCACCCATGAAGTAAAAGCAGGGTTGCTCGCAAGCTGTGTATCAAAGCCAGCATCACTCGTTGGCAATGTTTCATAAGCCATCGGCTCGAAGTAAGCAGACACACGATCAAATTCTGCTTGTGTGATGGTTAGTGGGCCATCTTTCAAGTGCGCCCATTCTTCTTCAATTTGTGCTTTAAACGCTTCAATGCCCATCGCTTTTACTAGAATCTTAATACGCGATTTATATGAGTTATCGCGACGGCCATGAATGTTGTACGTACGGATAATCGCTTCAGCGTAGCTAATCGCATGCTGCCACCCTAGGTTCTTATGAATCACAGAACCTAAGATAGGTGTACGGCCTAAACCACCACCAACCCACACTTTGATGCGGATTTCATCGTTTTCGTTTTTAAAGAATTCCATGCCGATGTCATGCATTTGTACAACAGCCCGGTCGTCTTTAGTACCAGAAACCGCAATTTTGAATTTACGTGGTAACAAAGCGAACTCAGGATGGAATGTACTCCATTGACGCATGATTTCAGCCATGGCACGTGGATCAAAAACTTCATCCGGTGCAATACCAGCAAATTGGTCAGTCGTAATGTTGCGAATACAGTTACCTGACGTTTGAATCGCATGCATCTCAATGGTTGCAAGCTCTTCTAAGATATCAGGCACGTCTTCTAGTTTTGGCCAGTTTAACTGTAAGTTCTGACGTGTACTAAAGTGACCGTAGTCTTTATCGTATTTTTTAGCGATATCGCCTAACTTGTGCATTTGCGTACTAGAAAGTAAGCCGTAGGGCACAGCAATACGTAGCATTGGTGCTAAACGTTGGATATATAAGCCGTTTTGTAAACGGATAGGGCGGAATTCGTCTTCCGTTAATTCGCCAGCTAAATAACGGCGCGTTTGGTCGCGATATTGGGCGACACGTTCGTTAACGAGTTGTTGGTCAATTTTGTCGTATTTATACATGTATTTTGCTAACTTAAGTTAGCCCTTTATTTTAATCTAAATTGCCTTATTTAATAAGACCTTACTTGGTTTTTTATGACGTTTTTCGATGCTTAATCTGCTTTAATGCAATGATGAGTACAAGAAAAGCGAGTCCAATGAAAACATTTATTTCTGGAAATGCCAGTTTTTGGCCTACGTAGACTAATATCAATGCCAGCAACAATCGAATCCAATGTTCAGCGACTTTTGCACTTAAGTGGCTGCCAATCCAAATGCCAGGAATTGAGCCAATCAGCAAAGTACCTAACAGTGAATAATCAACCGTACCTAAGCTGACATGACCTAACCCTGCAACTAATGTAAGCGGGACCGCATGCGCGACATCAGTGCCAATAATTTTAGTAATCGATACTTTCGGGTAAAGAATCAATAAGGCAGTGACACCTAATGCGCCAGCGCCAACTGAGGTTAACGTGACCAAAGAGCCTAGAACAATACCTAGCAACACAGTGAGTGTTGGTGCGTATTTTGGGTTTACCCAATGCCCGCTTTTAGAAAGGCTGGCCAGCTGTTTGCGAAAGATAACAGAGAGCGCGGTTAGCATCAGCGCAATGCCTAGCCAAAACTTAATGATTGCCACGACGCTTTCCGAGGCGATATCCATCTTGCCAAGTAGGACAGTAGTGAGGATGGAGGCCGGAACGCTACCAAAAGCCAATAGTCTAACAATGCGCCAGTCAATATTACCTAGCTTGCCATGCGCAAAAATACCTGCAGATTTAGTAATAGCTGCATACAGTAAGTCAGTCCCAACGGCCACAGCGGCTGGTTGGTTAAAGAAGATCAGCAATATAGGTGTCATTAAAGAACCGCCGCCCACGCCTGTAAGGCCGACGAGTAGTCCGACAATGAAACCAGCTAAAATGTGAAAAATGTCCATACTTGCTTATGCGTTATTTAATTCGGGTTTTTAATGTAAATACTATTACATTAGATTCAATTTCTTACAGGCGCAAAATATAGCAGTTTTTTATATAATCATTTAATATTGTTTTATTATTTGATTATGTTATTTTATTATATAGGATCACTATCTTCTTTAAAGAAAGCATTTTTAAAACATTACGCTTAAATAATCTATGAAATTACACCAGCTAAAATATATACATGAAGTGGCACGGCAAGGGTTTAGTATCTCAGCTGCTGCAGAGGCTTTGCATACTTCGCAACCAGGCGTGAGCAAGCAAATTCAGTTATTGGAAGAAGAACTAAAACTGCAAATATTTCAGCGCAATGGTAAGCGGCTGACTGGTATCACAGAGCCTGGCAAAAAGATTCTGAAGCTAGCGGCTAGCGTGATATTTGAGTTAGATAATATCAAACGTGTCGGCGATGAATTTAGCAAGGATGCATCAGGTATGTTAACGATTGCGACGACGCATACTCAGGCACGTTATAAGTTGCCTGCGGCAATTCAGCAGTTTATGCAAACTTACCCACAAGTAAAGCTTAATATTCACCAAGGCAACCCAACGCAAGTGACTGATTGGGTGGCAACAGGGGAAGCTGATGTTGGTATTGCCACTGAGTCGATTGGACGGGAGGAGCGTTTAATCTGCTTACCTTGTTATGAGTGGAATCGTAGCGTTGTTATACCAAAAGGCCATGATTTGGAGGAACAGCCATTACTCACATTGCAAGATATCGCTGACCATCCATTGATTACTTATGATTTTGCTTTTACAGGGAGCACCACCGTCTCGAAAGTTTTTCATAATGCAGGCGTCACGCCCAATGTGGTGCTGACAGCCATTGATGCTGATGTGATTAAAACATACGTTAATTTAGGCCTGGGTATTGGTTTGATTGCCAATATGGCTTTTGATGAAAGGCGAGACGAGGGCTTGGTCCGTCTTGATTGCAGTCACTTATTTCCACAAAGCACAACGCATCTAGGCATACGGAAAGATACTTTTATGCGCAGCTATCTCTATGATTTTATTGGTATGTTGTCACCAGAGCTTGATCGTGCAGCAATAGATGAAGTATTTAAGATAACGCGTTAGAATGAATACTTATTTTCTGAGAGAAGGCAATATGTTTCGAAACTGTTTTATTGCACTGCTTGCGCTCATTGTTATTGGATGTGATAACAACCAAACTCACAACATTGAATCTGGCATCGAGGCCATCAGCACTGAATCGACCAGTGCTAACGTTGGTATAGACCCTAACAGCGCCTTATACGAAGTGGCTGTGCAAGATGGTGTGAGTTATCAAGACGTAGTGGATAGTTTGAAAAGCATCTCGGAAGGTATGAATTTCGTGAATCCTGCCAACTTTCCCATTGGTGAACATATGAAACTGCGCGGCATTGATCCGCAAGGCATTAAAGAAGTCCGTTCTTTTTGTAATTTAAGTATGGGGACGGAAATCATACTCGACCATCCTGAGTTTCTCGTGTTTACGCCATGTCGCATTGCGATTTATGAAAAGTCTGACGCTAATAAACAACTCAAATTATTCATTGGCTTAGATAGGCCAACGTATGATTTAAAAAGCATTAAAAACCCAACTAGACGTGCTCAACAATCAGCTCAGGAATTAGAGGATGCCTTAATTCAGTTAATGCATCGCGCTAGCGAAGGTGATTTTTAATGACTAAACAGACAATGACGTTTTTTGAGCGGAACTGGGTGAAATCCTTGTTAAAGCATAGTGTGGCGGTCGTGAGTTTAATTACAGCGCTTGTAGGTTTAAGTTATAACTCATGGCAAGCGAACCAAAATGAAGTGAATCAAAATATGCGGATTGCCGCATTTGAAGTACTTAAAAACTTAGGCGAGTTACAAACGGTTGTGAATTACGCACATTTTACAAGTGATTCATCACGCGGCAATCCAATCGAAGGCTGGAAGCACGTCACCATGGTGCGTGATTTAAGTCACTTACTTAAACCCGCTGCAAAACATGAAAGCCAGCTGTTATACAACGCCTGGGAACAAAATTGGGAGCAAATGGCGGCTGATGCAAAAACAGAGCAACAAATTAGTCAACAGATTACAAAAACAAGAGAAGCTGTTTTAGGTACGATAGACGCTTCCGAACAATAGAAAGACACCTTCATGGATGGTGGAATCGATTTTAATTGCTAAGAACTTACAATCCAAAGGCCTAGAAAACAGTACCTTTTTATTGCCCAAAATGGCCAATCGCCACGGCTTGATTGCAAGTGCATCAGGTACAGGTGCAGGTAAAACCGTCTCGCTACAAATGCTAGCAGAAGGACTTTCTTAAGCGGGTGTGCTCGTGTTTATGGCGGATGTGAAGGGTGATTTATCTGGCATGAGCCAGCCAGTAGATGGGAATAAAAAGTAAAAGAGTAGGTTGAGCTGCTGGGTACTATTTTGGGTAAACGCTAGACTTCTTAATCTATGCAAAAAAAGGCGTAAGATTGCAGCACTATACTTGCCTTAGGTGATGACTTAGACGTACTGTAGTTTTAACATTTAAAGGTTTCAGATTAAAAATATGTTGAGTGATATTGAAATAGCACAGGCAGCCGAGCTAAAGCCTATTCAAACGATTGCAAAGTCAATTGGCTTTGCTGATGCTGATTTAATTCCTCATGGCCACCATATTGCCAAGCTCAGCTATGCAGGCTTAAGTCAATTGCAAAACAAGCCCAATGGCAATCTTATTTTAGTGACTGCCATTAGCCCAACACCAGCAGGCGAGGGCAAAACCACCACCACGGTTGGGTTAACTGACGCCTTAAATTATATCGGTAAGAAGGCCATGGTTTGTATTCGCGAGCCATCTTTGGGGCCTGTTTTTGGCATGAAAGGTGGGGCGACAGGTGGTGGTTATGCGCAAGTCGTACCAATGGAAAACATCAATCTACATTTTACGGGTGACTTTCACGCGATTGGTGCGGCGAACAACTTATTAGCGGCATTAATCGATAATCATATCCACCATGGTAATGCGCTTGATATCGACATCCCATCCATTACATGGCGCCGCTGTGTTGATATGAATGATAGAGCCTTACGCAAAGCTCACTTAGACCAAATACGCCATGAAACAGATACTGGTTTTGATATTACGGTCGCTAGTGAAGTGATGGCGATTTTCTGTTTGGCGGAAAGCTTGGATGATTTAAAAAACCGTTTAGGGCAGATTCAAATTGCGACCAGTCAGTCAGGCAAAGCAGTTTTTGCCAGTCATATTCAAGCAGAAGGAGCGATGACGGCTTTACTCAAAGATGCATTTCAGCCGAATTTGGTGCAGACTTTAGAGGGTAGCCCCGCAGTGATTCATGGCGGACCTTTTGCCAATATCGCGCATGGCTGCAATTCTATCGTGGCAACTAAGGCTGCGCTTAAATTAGCGGACTATGTTGTAACTGAAGCAGGTTTTGGCGCTGATTTAGGCGCTGAAAAGTTCTTTGATATTAAGTGCCGCCAAGCTGATTTGCAACCCGATGTTGTCGTATTGGTTGCCACAGTTAGAGCGTTAAAGTATCACGGCGGTGTAGAGTTGGATAAGTTGAATCATGAAAGTGTTGATTGTTTAAACAATGGAATCAATAATTTAAAAAGACATATTAATAATTTACATGAACATTTTGGCATGCAGGTGATTGTGGCGATTAACCACTTTACGAACGATACGCCAGCAGAAATTGATGCTTTAGAAAAAGCGGTCTCACCATTGGGATGTAAAGTTGTCGTTTGTAAGCACTGGGCAAAAGGTGGCGCAGGCGCGACTGATTTGGCGTATCAGGTAGTGGCCAGTATCGAACAAAAACAATCTCAATTTAAACTGCTTTATCCCAATGACGCGTCATTGCTAACGAAGCTAGAAACCACCGCAACCAAGCTATACGGTGCTGCTGGTGTTAAGCTCAGTGATGAGGCACAACGACAATTAGATGCATTAAGTGTTGATTATCAGCACTTACCCATTTGCATTGCTAAAACGCAGTATTCGTTTTCATCCGATGCGAAACTACGTAATGCGCCAACAGGGCACACGCTAGCGGTGAAAGCTTTGCGCTTATCACGTGGTGCTGGCTTTATCGTGGCACTGTGCGGCAACATTATGACCATGCCAGGCTTACCTAAAGCACCTGCTAGTGAGCATATAGACGTCAATAATGCAGGGGTTATTACAGGGCTGTCTTAAGCTTTAAATACGTAAGGCAATATGCAAATCATCCAACATGGCGGCACCGCCGAGCAAACGATTAATAAATCTAAATTTCTAGCATGGGCAGCACATTGTCAAAGCGAGCAAGAAGTGGGTGCATTTTTGCGCGCCATTTCTTCACAACATCAAAATGCCAGCCACTTAGCGTATGCTTTCCGCATAAAAACACCTGATGGGGTTGTGCCTAGGTTCTCCGATGCGGGCGAGCCTTCTGGTACGGCAGGCATGCCAATCTTGCAGCGTATAGAAGGCTTAGACTTGATTAACATCTGTGTAGGCGTTATTCGCTATTACGGCGGCGTTAATTTAGGCAAGGGCGGCTTAGCCCGCGCCTATGGCGGTACAGGGAAGTTAGCACTAGATGCTTCAACAGCCATTGATTACGTCGAAATGCAACAATTAGCACTCACAATAGAATACAATCGTTTAGATGCGTTAACCAAAGCCTTGTCACAAATTAATGGTGAAGTCTTGGATAAGCAGTTTGATGAAAAAGTCCATGTGGTTGTTAGCCTGCCATTAGCTGAAGAAAAAGCCTTTATAAAGAGATTTACAAGTGAATATGAAGATTAAAGCCGTAACCAAAATTGAAATTGCCGCTTGGCTCATCATGGCAGCAGCCATGCTTTATGTGCTAAATTACAATTTATTGCCAGGGCTTTTAGCCGGATTATTGGTTTTTGAGTTGGTGCATATTATTTCACCCCATATCGCGAAAAAGTTTCCTGGCTCGGGCTATTTTTCTAAAGTCATTACCATTGGTTTGCTAGCTTCCTTTATAGTGGGCTTATTAACATTGGTGGTTTTAGGTTTAATTGCTTTTTTTAAATCGGATTCAGGCAGCTTAACCAACCTGATTGGCAAGATGGCACAAATCATTGAGGATTCACGTAGCATATTGCCTGATTGGATAGACTCGCGCCTACCTGCGGATGCCGTGGTGTTGCAACAGATGGTCACTGAGTGGTTACGTGATAATGCATCGAGCTTGCAGTTCTTAGGTAAAGAAGCAGGGCGTTATGTCGCCCATATTATTATTGCCATGATTGTCGGAGGTATGTTGGCATTGCGCGAAGTCATGACGGAAGATAACTACAAACCATTTGCTAAAGCGATGGTTCAACGGGTAAGGCTGTTCGGGCGCGCATTCCGTAATATTGTGTTTGCACAGGTCAGAATTTCTACCATCAACACCGTATTTACAGGCATCTACTTGGCTATTATCCTGCCTTTAGCTGGCGTGGATCTGCCTTTTGTTAAAACCATGATTATAATTACCTTTATTGTTGGTTTACTGCCTGTTGTGGGCAACCTGATCTCAAATACGGTGATTGTGATTGTTAGTATGAGTCATTCGTTTGGGGTGGCTTTGGGATCGTTACTGTTTCTCGTCATTATTCATAAGTTCGAATATTTCTTAAATGCACGCATCGTAGGCGGACAAATTAGAGCGAATGCATGGGAGCTATTAATTGCGATGGTATTAATGGAAGCCGCATTTGGTATTGCAGGCGTGGTGGCCGCACCGATTTACTATGCTTATATTAAAAGCGAGCTCAGAGCAAGAGAATTGATTTAAGGCTTGCTCAACAAACGACTTGCTTAAGCGTACTGAAGGTAAGCGGCTAATTCAACGCCGAGCATCGTAATCGAAATAGATAAGATAAAAGCAATCGTGCTAGAGTAAACGGAAGACAGTTGTGAATCAGAAAGTGTTGCTAAAAATCGGCTATGTTGAATCGCTGCTTTAACAATAGCCAATGAGTCGATTAATACAATTGTAATACCAAGTACTGAGAGAGTGGCAAGCTCAGACTAGAAGCTAGTGCAGGAGACTCTAGCGCAATCAGTTTGATAGACAAACCAAAGCGTGAAATAACAAAGCCTAGTGCCATAAAAGCCTAGTGCCATAATAGTTAAGCCTGTTCGGAACCAAGCCAACAAAGTTCGTTCTCCCGCAAAAAATACTCGAGGGTCACAAGGTTCAGTTACCATTTTTTATCTCAATAATCATTTAATTTATACGCGTTCAGATACCACTTAGTTGTGCATGCTTAACCTTTTCACTGCATGCACCTTGGTTGTTAGGGGCACAACCAAGGTTAATCTCGTCTAAATAAAACCTTTTGTTTGACGCGAGCTTTTGAAATTGCATGCGACGCTTTGTTTTCTCATAAACATTGATACCTGTAATAGTTATTTTTTGACCTGCTACATAATCAATACTGTATTCAGTTGTATCACTGCTGATGCGCTCCAACTTCATTTCATCAAACCCAACAAGGCGGAATCGTGCATCTTTATAGCGAAAATTAAAAGTGTGCTTGATTGAACCATAGACTGTACTGCAATTCATTTTGTAAAGAAATTCCACCTTAATTTGGCCATTATTTATTTTAATTTCACCTGTTTCAACAAGCAGATCGGCTAAACAGGGCTTATTCATGTCATGCTCAGTAGGAAGGCCATTTTCAACCTTAAGTACTTCATCATACCCAGTCTCTGTTTGGAATAAAATCAGCATTTTTCTAGGGTTCATATTCAATATTTTAGGGCCGATAACGGTATTTATTTTCAAATAAGACTGGTCTGTATTTTCAACCACCATAATGGCATCATCCTTTCCATCACGGTTGATATCCCCTAAAGTGTAATACACCAGAATCCAATTCTTTGGCACCATACCATTAATCATCTCAACCTTAGCCTCGGCAAAAGCAGCCGTTACGTTTAGTAAAAACGTAATGAATAAAATGCATTGTAATAAACGTATCACCATGGATGAAAAGCATAGCATGAGAATTTATTTTTTGTGACAAACCACCTTTAAACCAATTAGATAAGTGAAGCTCTTATAGTCAAATGTTTTTTTGCATAAGTTACAACTTTTTCCATGTCAAAAAATCCCTTAAGGCTGAGTGAAAGTGCAGAATAATATGACAACTAACACTGGGCTTGTGCCACAAGCAGATGAGGGTGAAGTCTACAGGCGCTTGTCGACTCGAAGTGGTGGTTATGCGACACGAGTGTCACCAAATTATGGCATGGTACAGGAGCCCCCATTAGCCAACTGGCATGAACGATCATTTAGCAGCAGAGCGCTTCCTGCGCGCGGAAGGTCTTCATTAAAGCAACTCTAGGGTTGGGCTGCCGCAGGGCTCCAAGGCCGAGGCTCAGCGGTAATGTGCTCGAAAGTGAAGGCCATCGTAAAATCCATAAAGCGCTCGTTATAGATAGCATTGTGGTCAGCGATGACCCCAGCGTCCGTCTTAACTACCAGGTATGGATAACGGCCTGTATATTTTGGGCTCAGTGTCGCCCGTTGAGGTTTAGCTTGACAAGCCTGGAAAGTTTTGTCATCCATCGAACACTCCCACGGAGTAGGAGTCAGGGTGACGTTATTACCGTAGGATGCCCGCTGATCGGGTCCCAGCTGATTAAGTGCAAAGATAGCTTTTAACTTGTTATCCAACATTGTTTTATATACAGGCAACAAAATCGTCTCAACATCTCTAGCCGATGTTGCTTCGAGATACTTACACGGACAAGTGCTATCGTCTAGTATCTCTTTTTCCTTTGGTCGATACGAATACACATAAACCGCCAAAGCTGATGGACAGACTACGCCAAAAAATACGTTTCAAGCATTATTCTTTGAATACTAAGTGGGTCTATTCTCAGTGGGTACGACAGTATATTTTGTTTCATGGCAAATAACATCCTAAAGATTTGGGCGAACAAGGTATTGTTTGGTTTTAAATTATTTGGCCAACGATAGGAATGTGGCGGCATCTACGCAAAAAGAAGCGCTGTCGGCTTTGGTCTTTTTATATAAAGAAGTGCTTGAAAAAGAGTTGGATGATTTAGGTGGCTTTAGGTATGCTAAAAAACCGAAACGATTACTCGTTGTGTTGACGCAGGCAGAGACACTCTCTGTGTTGAGTCATTTATCTGAGACTTATAAAACAGCTATTAGTTTGCTATACGGTTCTGGACTACGATTAAATAAGTGTATGTCGTTTAGGGTGTTGGATATTGCTAGGCGAGCGCTAACTCTGCACCGAGGTAAAGGGGGTAAAGATAGGAGAACGATGCTGCCAGAGACTATTGTCTCTAGTTTAAAAAAAGTGATCGTACATGCTAAATCTTTGTTTGATGAGGTGGTGGAGATGGGAATGGACTATGTTTTCTTACCTGATGGCTTAGCGCATAAATATCCTAATGCGGATAAAGAATTTAAATGGCAGTATATATTTTGTTCTGGCAGCTATTCGGTTGGCCCGCGTAGTCAAAAACTCCACATACATTTCGCCACAGTTTTGTGACAAATTTGTTAGAAGATGGTTATGATATCCGCACAGTGCAGGAGTTATTGGGGCATACCGATGTGTTGAAGACGGTGATTTATACGTATGTGTTGAATAAAGATGGGCGTGGGGTGAGTAGTTCGTTGGACGTATTAAGTTGAAAGAGGCGGTTAACTGGAGATGGTATGGCAAAGTTTGACAAATATAGGGTAAAACCCAGATCACATTTTTCATTAGATGACATTGAACCCGGTGACCGCTCTGAGCGCGGTGATTGTAAGGCAGATGATGTAGAGGAACTCGCGAAAATAAGCATTGAGATTAATACTTTGCAAGATATTTTGTACGCGCAACAAAAACACAAGATTCTACTCGTACTGCAAGGCATGGATGCGAGTGGTAAAGATGGCACGGTGAAGCATGTGTTTAGTGAGTGTGATGCTTTGGGTATCCGTCAAGCCAGCTTTAAAAAGCCGTCAAAAGAGGAGTTGGCGCGTGATTATCTCTGGCGCGTGCATGCGCAGGTGCCAAAAAATGGTGAGATAGTGATTTTTAATCGTAGCCATTATGAAGATGTATTGATTGTGAAGGTGCATGATTGGGTAGACGATAAAACCTGCAAACAACGCTATAAGCAGATTGCTGATTTTGAGCGGTTGATGGTTGAGAATGGCACGACGATTATTAAGTGTTTTTTGTATACTTCAAAGGAAAAGCAAAAAGGGCGTATGGTTGAGCGTTTGAATGAGCCGCATAAAACGTGGAAGTTTAATCCAGGCGATTTGGAGGAGCGCGCGTTATGGCCACAATATATGAAGGCCTACAAAGATGCGCTTAAGGCAACGTCGACCAAGGATGCGCCTTGGTATGTGATTCCTGCGGATTCTAAAACCAACCGTAATTTATTGATTTCTAGAATTTTATTAAATACATTGCAAAACTTGGATTTGGAGTATCCGCCTAAGCCTGAAGAATGGAATGATATTGTTGTTGAGGATTAGTCGCGATTCAGCAGGCTGCCCAGTTTAAGTCAGTTATAATTCATCTATGACAGAAATAGAACTTTTAATTGGCTTAGTTTGCTTGCTGGTATTGCTTGTTGCTTGGTTAATTTGGCAAACCATGAGCAGTACCAAAAATACACCATTATTACAAAGCCTTGAAGATAAACATCGCGGCATGTTACTGGATGTTAACAATGGTTTAAATGCCTTGGGTGATCGTTTAAACAATAGCTCGCAAGAGAGTGGTGATCGTTTAAAAACAAGCGTGGCGCAAGAGCTCACATCTACCCGTGAAGCCATGCAAAAGCTACAACTAGAGCAAAGTAGCAATCTCTCACAAACTCGCGAAACCGTGCTTGAAAAGCTGCATACGACATTAGCCGAGCAGGGTGCAGCGCAGCAGGGTTTAATCAACGACACCATGCTAAAAGCCACGACCACACTGACGCAAAGCATCGAAAGCTTAAGCAAGATTGTGGATACGCGTTTGGAAGAAATAGGCGGAAAAGTATCAGAGCGCTTGGAAGAAGGTTTTAAAAAGACCAATGAAACCTTTGTGAGTGTGATGGAGCGTTTGGCGACCATTGATGAAGCGCAGAAGAAGATTGATGGTTTAAGTACCAATATGGTGAGCTTGCAAGAGCTGCTAGGCGATAAGAAAAGCCGCGGTGCGTATGGTGAGGTGCAGTTGGAAGGGTTGGTTCGCAATGTGCTGCCAGAGCAAAGCTTTAAAATGCAATATACCTTTGATAACGGTACACGGGTTGATTGTGCTTTATTCCTGCCTGAGCCAACAGGCACGGTAGCTGTCGATAGTAAATTCCCACTAGAAAATTATCATCGCATGTTTGATAAAACGCTCAGCGATTTAGAGCAAGCTGCGGCCGGTAAACTATTCAAAGCTGATGTAAAACGCCATGTGGATGATATTGCAACTAAATATATCATTCCGAATGTAACATCCGATGGCGCTGTGATGTTTATCCCAGCTGAGGCGGTGTTTGCTGAGATTCATGCCTATCACCCAGATGTGATTGATTATGCGATGAATAAGCGCGTGTGGGTGGTTTCACCAACCACATTAATGGCGGTATTAAATACAGCACGTGCAGTGCTTAAAGACGTAGAAATGCGTAAGCAAGTGCATATTATTAAAGATGAACTTGGCAAACTGAGCGGTGACTTTAAACGCTTTGATACGCGCATGAAAAAGTTAGCGGATCATATCCGCCAAGCCAATGACGATGCAGAAGAAGTGCATAAGAGCAGCCGAAAAATTACAGGTGCTTTTGCACGAATTGAACGTGTAGAATTGACGAATCAACCGGTTGATTTACTCGATACTGCAGACGATGATTAAGTTAATTTAAATTTTTAAATAAAACATTTAACATTATGAATATTAAAGTATTATATTTCGCAAGAATTAAAGAATCTGTCAATTACTCAACAGAAGATATTGTGCTGCCAGCGGATGTGAATACTGTGGTCGCATTGAAAACGCTTTTGGCGGAACGTGGTGAAGTGTGGGCTGATTTGTTTAGCGGTAAGCAAATGGTGCGAGCGGCAATTAACCATGAGTTAGTTGATGACATGATGGCGCTAAAAGAAGGTGATGAAGTGGCCTTTTTCCCACCAATCACTGGCGGCTAGATAGACCATGACCGTACGCGTACAAACAGAAGACTTTGATGTGGGTGCTGAATTAGCGGCTATGCGTTTGGCTAGCAAGGATATTGGCGCGCTAGTGAATTTTGTCGGCCAAGTGCGCGATATAAACGATGGCGATGTGGTGAGTACGCTCACATTAGAGCATTATCCCGGCATGACAGAACGTTCGCTTGAGGCGATTGCAGTGGAAGCAAAATCACGTTGGAATATAGTCGATAGTTTGATTATTCATCGCGTTGGTACGTTACAACCCTTAGATCAAATTGTATTAGTGATCGTCACCAGTGAACACCGAGGCGAAGCTTTTAAAGCCTGCGAATTCATCATGGATTATTTAAAGACCCAAGCGCCATTTTGGAAAAAAGAAGCGACAGCTGATGGTGAGCGTTGGGTAGAAGCAAAAATCAGCGATGATGATGCGAAAGCACGTTGGGCCAATGCAATAGATAAACCAGTTAGCGATAAATAATAGAAAACGATGTAACTCAATATGCAAATACTCAACGAACAAGACTTGAATGCCAGCATTCCACTTGGTGATTTGGTTTTTAAAACCACACTTGATTTAATCAATCCGACTAATAACCAATCTGATGACCATGGCTGGATTGCACAAGCCGACGCTAAAAAGGCCGCGATGTTTGGCTTAAAAATGCGCCAAGCAGGTTTCAATATGTTGGTGCTTGGTCAGCATGGTAGTGGCCGCACATCACTGATGAAAGCGGCAATGCAGCAGGTCGCGAAAGAAGCGACAGCGAAAGATGGCCCCCAGTTAACTGATTTGGTGGCTGTCTATCATTTTAATCAAGTGAATCAACCATTTCTAATTAAGTTGCCCGTTGGCATGGGCGCAGAGCTATCCACTCAAATGGATGTGTTTGCACGTGCTTTTATGGCTGAGTTGCCAACACTCGTTGTGATTGCTGATAAAAATGAAGCGGTGACCATAGCGGAAGCATGGCTGAAAGGTGCAACAAAAGAGCTGGAGAAGTTGGTAAAAGGAAATAATCAGCTTAATCAATATGTTGCCGCTGTTAAGAGAGACGTTGCAACCTTTGTGAAAGTCTACCCAGCGCCTGCCAATAATGAGTTGGAAGGTGCTTTAGAAGCATTGATGGGCGATGGGTTTCTTAACCGATTCAAGGTGAATATCTTGGTTAACCATCAAGCCGATGCTGACGCAGGCTTAATGCAGCCAGTCGTTTACGATAACGACCCTAGCTACCAATCACTGTTTGGCAGCTTAGAGACGAACACTGAGCAAACGCATGAGTTTATGCGGCTGAGAGCAGGCAAGCTACACCAAGCTGACGGTGGTATGTTGTTAGTGCAATTGCGCGACATCCTAAATGATGAGCAAAATGGCGAGCAGATGATCGAGAAGCTATACCGATTTTTGCGTAATGGCACATTGCAATTTGAAGACGCCGTGGGTAGTGGGGCAAGCGCAGGGTATGTGTTGACTAATACTTTAATTTCGCTACGGGTCAAAATCGTACTGATTGCGATGCGCGAGAACTTTTATAGCTTGCTCGATGAGAACCCTGATTTTTTCGATTACTTTCCGATTAAAGTCGAGTTTGCCGACAGTATTAATGCCAATGCAGAAAACTATGCCGCAGTTGCTGGATTTGTTGCTCAGAAATGCGAACAACATGCTTGTGCGCACTTTGATGCAAAGGCCGTAGAGACGCTAATAGGCGCGTTGCAGCGCTTGGAGGAGGATCAAACTCGTATTAGCACCAATTTTGCTTTTTTAGAGCGCCTCATGCTGGAAAGTGCTTCATATGCAGGTGATGCTGATGTGGTAACGCAGAATCATGTGCAAGCGGCGATTAGTGCACGGAACCACAGACACCAATACTTTGAAACGCAAATTCGTGAATCGATTATTGACAATGAATTATTGATTCAAGTACATGGTGAAGTGGTCGGGCAGGTGAATGGATTAACGCATATTGAGCTTGGCGATGCCAGCTTTGGCTCGCCTATTCGCATTACCGCGCGTTGTTATCCAGGCCGAAAAGGCCTAATTAACATCGACCGCGAAGTGAATATGAGTGGCCCTAATCATGATAAAGGCATCTTTATCTTGCAGAATTGGCTCAGTGCTAGCTTCTCGCATTTGGCACCATTGAGTCTTAATGCATCATTAGTGTTCGAGCAAGAATATAACGGCGTAGAAGGCGATTCTGCTTCATGTGCAGAGTTATTTGCATTGCTATCTGCGATGGCCAATTTACCAATTCAGCAAGGTATGGCAATTACTGGCGCTTTAAACCAATTTGGCGAAGTCATGCCAATTGGTGGTGTGAATGAGAAGATTGATGGTTATTTCCGCGTCTGTAAAGCGCTGGGCTTAGATGGTAAGCAAGGTGTGATTATCCCTAAACGTAACCAACGGCATTTGTTATTAGATAATGAAGTGGTGCAAGCCGTGAAAGAGGGCAAGTTCAAAATCATTACCATTGACCATGTGCTGGAAGGCATAGAGCTTTTGGTTAATGTGGCAGCGGGCGAAAAAGACGCAAGTGGAAGTTATGAAGCAAATACGGTCATGGGCCATGCGCAGGCGGTGTTGGCGGAATACCGCAAGACCCTAGAAAATAACCAATCAAAAAGAAAAAACGATTAACCAATAGGGCAGTGATTTAAAGAAATGGCAGCGACTTAATATATGGCACAAAACCGAGATGAAAAGTGTCGCTTAGATAAATGGCTTTGGGCGGCACGGTTTTATAAAACACGCAGCATCGCTGCAGACGCGGTAAGTGGCGGCAAAGTTCGCGTGAATGGAGACCGTGCCAAAAGCGCCAAAGAAGTACAGCTAGGCATGACGATTCAAATCATCAATAAAGAAGTTGAAATGGTGATAGAAGTCTCAGGACTCTCAAACACGCGGCGTGCCGCACCAGAAGCCGTAATGCTGTACAAGGAAACCAAAGAAAGTAAAACCAAACGCGAAAATCTAAAAGCCACGAATGCCAACGAACATGCGCTGAGAGAACGTGGCGCAGGCCGCCCAACTAAGCGGCAATTACGCGACATTGCTAAGTTTACGGGAATCAAAGGTTATGATGGCTTGTAAAAAATGGCTTAAAAAGCTTGCCATCAACCGCTGCTTATTGATAGCTTTGTTCATTTATTGAACGGTGAAACTTTTTCAGCATACTAACTGACGAATACCGCTACAAAATCTAGAAAGCCCTAGAAACAAAACCTGAGATTAGTCAGCATGATTTAGCGCCCAAACTGGGCGTCAGTTTGGGCTGTGCAAATTATTGTTTAAAAGCCTTGATTGAGGTTCGTTTACTCAAAGCTACCAATTTTCGTAATAACTGCAGAAAATTTTGTTGAAACTTATGCAAGCTTTACGAATATATCCATGGATGTTGGCTTAGCTGAAAAAGCCAATAAAATCGCTGTTGTACCAATTGATATTGCATGAAGTGATTTAAGGAGCTTGGATTCTATTTATCAAAAGCAGGCTAAAGATGCAGACAGACGTATTGTATTTGAATGTGTTAATGATTCTCAAATGACTAAAGTCAGGGGAGCTTAGTTTCATTGCTAGAAGTAGCCCATTGTGTATTAGAAATTTAATAACTAAACTTAGGTACGTTAATACATTCGCATTCATACCGAATACGCTAGATAAAATATTAAAACCAAGAAAAAGAATTAAAAAATAGCATTGTATTTTGAAAGAAAAATTCAATTCTATTTTAAAGAGGGTCAGAAACTATTGAATGTTTTTTCTAAAAATAGGAGTAATTAAATTTATTTATGAATGAATTAAAGCGTTATACAGAGTATTTACTTAAACGGTCGTTTGTAGGCTTAATCTATCGAAGGTACTACTTATATCCTAAAATCAATCGGTTAATATATGGTAGTTTATTGGATGTTGGTTGTGGCACAGGAGACATGTTGCGCTTCAGAGAAAATTCTATTGGTGTTGATATCAATCCTTATAATGTAGAGGTATGTAAAGCCAACAACCTTGATGCTCAGTTAATCATGGTCGATACTTTACCTTTTGCAGACTGCAGCTTTGACTCTGTATTACTAGACAATGTTTTGGAACATATTAATAGCCCAATCCCGTTAATTAAAGAAATAAAAAGAGTACTCAAATCTAAGGCAACTTTAATTGTAGGGGTGCCTGGCATTAAGGGTTATGGGTCGGATGATGATCATAAAATATTTTATGATGAGTATAAGTTATTGAAGTTATTAAAAAATAATGGATTTACACTAGTGAGTTTTACTTACACTCCTTTATTTAAGTCTGCATTTTTAAGTAGAACCGTTAAGCAATATTGCATTTACGTTAAATTGACAAATAATAATTAGATTAGACTTGATCTACGGAGTTTTTACTTGCAGAGTAATATAAAAGAGCGTAACGCAGACCAATTAACCATGGATAAGTTATGCCGAGTGTTTGGCGTGAGTCAATCTGGCTATTACGCTTGGGTTAAACGTGCAGCAACGCTGGTCAGCGCGGGCGAGTGGCGCACGGCGCACGACCAAGCAATAGTTACGCGATATTGAGGGGTTTGCAGGCATAAAAGACTACAATGGGCGATAAAAAGCTTGCTATCAACCGCTACTTATTGATAGACTTTGTTTATTTATTGAACGGTGAAACTCTTTCAGCATACTAACTGACGAATACCGCTATAAAATCTTGAAAGCGTTAGAAACAAAACCTGAGATTAGTCAGCATGATTTAGCACTCAAACTAGGTGTCAGTTTTGGCCGTGAAAATTACTGTTTAAAAGCCCTGATTGAGGTTGGTTTGCTCAAAGCCACCAATTTAAGTAATAACAAAAATAAACTCGCTTATATGTATCTACTCACACCAATAGGCGTAAAAGAAAAGTCAGTGATTACCGAGCGCTTTTTGAAAGCGAAGCTAGCTGAATATGAAAGCTTAGAAGCTGAGATTGAAATGCTGCGCTCAGAAGAAAAAGGCATTCCCGATGCTGAGGTCAGTCACTCGTGAGTAATCACTATGCACTTATCCTATGCGGTGGTTCTGGCACACGTTTGTGGCCACTATCGCGCACTTTGCGCCCCAAACAATTACTAGCATTAAATGGTAAAGAAACACTATTGCAACAAACGGCAGCACGGTTGTTAGCACATGTGTCAGCTGAAAATCTATATACCGTCACGCATGATGATCATAAGTTTGAAGTAAAAGGTCAGCTGGCAGAAGTCGCGCCCAGCACAATCGCTAACGTGTTAGCAGAGCCTTGTGCGAGAAATACCTTGCCAGCCATTGCTTGGGCAGTAAGTCAGATTCAGCAAAGAGACCCTGATGGCATCATTGGTGTATTTGCCTCAGATCATGCCATTGATAATGAAGCGGCCTTTATAGAGGCGTGGGAAACGGCGGAGGATATAGCAGAACAAGATTACCTCGTACTGTTAGGTATTAAGCCTGATTCACCTGCAACTGGCTACGGTTATATCAAGCCTAGTAAACAAATCACCGGTGGCAATAAGCCTGTGTTTGAAGTGGCACAATTTGTAGAGAAGCCAACAGTTGAGACGGCTAAACAATATATAACCGATGGTTATTTATGGAATAGCGGTATGTTTGTATTTAAAGCCAGTGCATTTATGCAACTGTTTGAGCAACATCAACCAGAAATGGCAAGTCAATTAAGCGCAATCACAGCGGAAAGCTTTGCTGAAACCTATGCAAACTTTACCAATATATCCGTGGATTACGGTTTGGCTGAAAAAGCCAAGAAAATCGCTGTTGTCCCCGTTGATATGGCATGGAGTGACTTAGGTACCTGGGATTCTATTTATCAAAAGCAAGCTAAAGATGTAGACAATAATGTGATGCACGGCAAGGTGTTTGCAAAAGATACGACGAATAGCCTTTTGTGGAGCCAATCAAGCATACTAGCAACGGCTGGTTTAGATAATATTGTCGTTGTGCAGACGGCAGATGCAACACTCGTCTGCGATAGAAGCCGAACGGAAGAAATAAAGTCTTTGGTTGCTCAGATTAAAGCACACAACGCAGAATTAACAGAAACCCACCTAACCGTACACCGCCCGTGGGGCACTTATACCGTATTAGAAGAAGGTGCTAATTTCAAGATTAAACGGATTGTCGTTAATCCTGGCGCAAAACTATCAATGCAAATGCACAATCATCGGTCGGAGCATTGGGTGGTGGTGTCTGGTGTCGCGACAATATCCAACAATCAAAAAGAACTCACATTGCAAGAAAATGAATCAACGTATATACCAAAGACCCAAAAGCACCGACTAGAAAACAGAAGTGAAAAACCATTGTCGTTAATTGAAGTCCAATGCGGCGATTATGTGGGTGAAGATGATATCGTTCGATTTGATGATCAATATGGAAGAATAGAAAAATGAAAAAAGTAGCATTGATTACAGGTATTACTGGACAGGACGGCGCTTACTTAGCAGAGTTGCTATTGAAAAAAGGCTATATTGTTCATGGTATCAAGCGTCGAGCATCTTCATTCAATACAGACCGTATAGACCACCTTTACCAAGATCCGCATTTAGATAATAAAAACTTTATTTTGCACTATGGCGACTTATCTGATTCTACGAATTTAATTCGAATAGTTAAACAGGTGCAACCGGATGAAATTTACAATTTAGCAGCAATGAGTCATGTAGCTGTGAGCTTTGAGTCACCGGAGTACTCAGCCGACGTAGATGGTATAGGTGCATTACGACTTCTTGAGGCGATTAGGATTTTAGGCTTAGAAAAGAAAACAAAGTTCTATCAAGCTTCGACCTCAGAGTTATATGGTTTAGTACAAGAGACACCACAAACAGAAATAACACCATTCTACCCACGTAGTCCTTATGCCATTGCTAAAATGTATGCTTATTGGATTACTGTTAATTATCGTGAAGCACATGGTGTTTATGCCTGCAATGGCATCTTGTTTAATCACGAAAGCCCATTACGGGGCGAGACTTTTGTCACCCGTAAAATCACCCGCGCTTTAGCCCGCATTAACCTAGGCCTGCAAGACTGCTTATATCTCGGCAACCTAGATGCGCTTCGTGACTGGGGCCATGCCAAAGACTACGTAGAAATGCAGTGGATGATGTTGCAACAAGAAACCGCAGAAGACTTTGTAATTGCCACCGGTGTGCAATACAGCGTGCGTGACTTTGTGAATGCCGCTGCTAAAGAATTAGAGATGGAAATCACCTGGCAAGGCACAGGCATAGCAGAAAAAGGCTACTGGCAAGGCAAATGCATTGTGCAAGTAGACCAACGTTACTTCAGGCCAACAGAAGTAGAAAAATTACTCGGTGACCCAACTAAAGCTAAAGAGAAACTGGGCTGGACCCCCAAAATCACCTTCCACGAACTGGTGGCAGAAATGGTGCGCGAAGATTACAAGTCAGCCAAACGTGATGAATTAGTAAAAGAGTATGGTTATCAAGCGATGGATTATCACGAGTAAAACATGAACAAAAATGCAAAAATTTATATCGCAGGTCATCGTGGGCTAGTTGGCTCGGCTTTGATGCGTCAATTGCAAGCACAAGGCTACAGTAACATCGTCACTCGCACTCACTCTGAAGTGGATTTAACTAATCAAAAATTAGCCGCTGAATTTTTTGCCGCTGAACAGCCTAAATACGTCATTTTAGCTGCAGCTAAAGTAGGAGGCATTCATGCCAACAACACCTATCCAGCGGAGTTCATACAAGAAAACCTAGCCATACAAAGCAACGTCATTCATCAATCGTATATGGCTGGCGTAAAACGATTATTGTTTTTAGGTTCAAGTTGCATTTACCCGTTTGATTGCCCACAACCGATAAAAGAAGAGTATTTACTCACAGGCTCACTAGAGCCTACCAACCGACCTTATGCCTTGGCGAAGATTACTGGTATAGAAATGTGCTGGAGCTATAACCGCCAATATGGTACGCAATTTCTAGCCATGATGCCGACTAATTTATATGGTCTAGGGGATAACTATCACCCAGAAAACAGCCATGTGATTCCAGCCATGATTCGTAAGTTTCATGAAGCTAAAGTAAGAAGTCAAGACATCGTCACCATTTGGGGTACAGGCACACCTAAGCGTGAATTTTTATATGGTGGCGACATGGCCGAAGCTTGTGTATTTGTGATGAATTTAAACGATGAACAATTCAAACCACTATTGGCCGCAGATCGCAATGATGGCTTACCGCCATTACTTAACCTAGGTAGCGGCAATGATTTAACCATTGCAGAACTCGCTAATCTAATCAAAGAAGTGGTGGGTTTTGAAGGTGAAATTGTATTAGACAGCACAAAACCAGATGGCACCATGCGTAAGTTGATGGATTCTACTCGCTTAAATCAATTAGGCTGGAAAGTAAATATGAAGCTAAAAGAAGGCTTAGCTCAGGCTTATCAAGATTTTAAAAATCTTCAATGATTAATTTGAAGCAAAGCTTAGTATGAAAATAGCAATCGCCGGGACTGGTTATGTAGGGCTCTCAAATGCAGTGCTATTAGCTCAGCATAACGAAGTGATCACTTTAGATATTATTGCAGAAAAAGTGGAAATGCTGAATCGTAAGCAATCTCCAATTAAAGATGCTGAAATTGAGGATTATCTAAGCCATAAAGCACTTAATCTTCGCGCCACGCTTAATAAGCAAGAAGCTTATGAAGGTGCGGATTACGTGATTATTGCCACCCCAACTAACTATGATACTGAAACCAACTGCTTTAATACGCGCTCAATTGAATCTGTTATTCAAGATGTAATCGCCATTAATTCGCAAGCGGTAATGATGATTAAATCAACCGTGCCAGTGGGTTACACCAATAAAATATGCGCACAGTTTAACTGCAATAACATCATATTTTCACCAGAATTTCTCCGTGAAGGCAAGGCGCTTTACGACAATCTGCACCCATCTCGCATTGTGATTGGTGAGCGCTCAGCGCGTGCTCAAATATTTGCAAGTTTACTACAGCAGGGCGCCGTTAAGCAAAATATTGAAGTGTTGTTTACTGATAGTACAGAGGCTGAAGCGGTAAAGTTATTTGCCAATACTTACCTAGCCATGCGGGTAGCTTTTTTTAACGAACTTGATACCTACGCAGCTACGCACGGCCTAGATACCAAACAGATTATCCAAGGCGTAAGTTTAGATCTACGCATTGGTGACCATTACAATAACCCGTCATTTGGTTATGGTGGTTATTGCCTGCCTAAAGACACCAAACAACTTCAAGCTAATTATCAAGATGTACCAAACAGCATTATTAGTGCCATTGTTGATGCTAACACCATACGCAAAGACTTTATTGCCGACGCCATTGTTAAACGTAACCCAAACAAAGTTGGTATCTACCGCCTAGTAATGAAAAGCGGCTCAGATAACTTCCGCTCATCCGCTATACAAGGCATCATGAAACGCATCAAAGCCAAAGGCATAGAAGTCATTATCTACGAACCCTTATTAGAAGAAGGCGAGTTTTTCCACTCAAAAGTAATCACTGATTTAAATGAGTTTAAGCAAATAAGCGATGTTATTGTGGCTAATCGATTAATGGATGAACTTACCGACGTGGCAGATAAAGTCTATACCCGTGACTTGTTTGGCAAAGATTAGCTATTATCATTGACATGACAAATCTCACGATTAACTCCACAGACTTTAATGCCTTCGACCGTATTCAGCAAGCCAACACTGCTGTACTTAAAGCCGTTAATAATGAGCTTGTCGAACTTTTATTGGCAGATAGGGAAAAGCATTGTTGAAAACAAGACCAGTTTGATTGGGGGCAGTATGTGCAAGATGGTAGTTATGTACTTAAGGATGATTAAATGATTGTTGATAACATAGTTTGGCACCCTCATGCCGTCACTAAAGAACAACGTTCAAATCAGAAAAAACAGCGGCCATGTGTTATTTGGTTCACCGGCTTAAGTGGCTCAGGGAAATCAACTATTGCAGGTGCTGTTGAACAAAAGCTCTATGAATCGGGTCACCACACTTACCTTTTAGATGGTGATAATGTTCGGCATGGTCTAAATAAAAATTTAGGTTTTTCAGATGATGATCGCATTGAAAATATTCGTCGTATTGGCGAAATGGCTAAATTATTTACTGATGCTGGACTGATTGTACTGACCGCTTTTATCTCACCATTTCGTATTGATCGCAGAATGGTACGCCAGCTAGTTGAACAGAATGAATTTATAGAAGTCCACATGAATACCCCGATAGAAACTTGTGAAGCACGTGATCCAAAAGGGTTGTATAAAAAAGCCAGAGCAGGCGAAATCAAAAATTTCACCGGCATTGATTCGGAATATGAAACCCCTGAAGCGGCTGAAATAACCGTTAATACTAAAGAGCTAAACATTGAAGAATGTGCCGATAAAGTTATCGAATATTTGCAAGCTAACCAGATTATATTTAAGGATTAGTAATGAAGTATATCGACGTCTTTAATGGTGATGCGGATGGGATCTGTGCCTTAACTCAACTACGATTAGCAGAGCCACGTCAAGCCGAATTAATAACAGGGATTAAACGAGATATTCAATTACTCAACTAAGTACAGGAAGGTGCTGATTCTAACATCACGGTATTAGATATTTCGT